>NZ_BAAGTD010000004.1:0-270635 GCF_054782095.1 Streptomyces capparidis
GACCCCGCCGGACGGCGGCGCGCCGCGGCCCGCCGCGGGGCTCGGCGCCGCCCGGGCCCCCGGGAGCGGGGCTCCCGGGGGTCCCGGCCGCCCGGTCCCGGGCGCCGCCGGTGAGCCCGGCCGCGAACTCGGCCACGGTGGGGCGGGCGAACACCTCCACCAGGCGGACCGGCCGGCCCAGACGCCGGGTCAGCTCCAGTTGGAGCCGCGCGGCGAGCAGCGAGTCGCCGCCCGCCTCGAAGAAGTTGGTGTGCCGGCCGACGGGCCGGCCGCCCAGCAGATGCCGCCAGGCGTCGGCGACGATCTGCTCCACGCCCTCGCGCGGCGCGGCGTCGACCGGCGCCCCGGGCACCGGCAGGCGGGCCCGGTCCCGCTTGTTGGTGCGGGTGCGGGGCAGCGCGTCCAGCAGCACCACCGTGTCCGGCACCGCCGGCGCGGGCAGGTGCCGGGCCAGGTGGGCGCGCAGCTCGGCGCCGGTCACCGCGCCGTCCGCGACCGCGTAGCCGACCAGCCGCAGGGCCGTGCCGGTCCCGTGCGCCGCCGCTGCCGCCTCACGGACCCGCGGATGGGCCTCGAGCAGCGCCTCGATGCCCTCCAGCTCCACCCGGTTGCCGCGGATCTTCACCTGGCCGCCGGTCCGCCCGAGGAACGCCAGCTCGCCGTCGGGACGCCAGTACCCCAGGTCGCCGGTGCGGTACAGCCGCCCGCCGGGCCGCCACGGGTCGGGCACGTACGCCGCGGCCGTCTCCGCGGGCCGCCGGTGGTAGCCGTCGGCCAGGAAGTCGCTGCGCAGATGGATCTCGCCGGTCACGCCGACCGGGCACGGCCGCCCCCGGTGGTCGAGCACCAGCGCCTGACGGCCCGGGATGGGCGCCCCGATCGGAACGGACCCGGGGAACCGCTCGCCGGGGGCCAGCTCCCGGTGGGTGGCGAGCACGCACTCGGTGGGCCCGTACAGGTTGTGCAGGCGGGGCCGGTCGGGGCGGTCCGCCCACGCCTCGGCCAGCGCCACCGGCAGCACCTCCCCGGCGAGCAGCACGTGCTCCAGGTCGGGCAGGGACCGGCCGGCCGCGTCCAGGGCCTCGGTGACGAGCTGGAAGAATGCGGGCACGGTCTGGATCTGGGTGACCCGCTCGGCGCCCAGCCACTCGGCCAGCGCCACGGGGTCGCCGCGCACCTCGTCCCGCGGCACGCACAGCCGCGCGCCCGAGCACAGCGCGGCGAACACCTCCGTGTAGGCGGCGTCGTAGGTGAACGGCGCCCACTGGGCGATCCGGCTGTCCGGCCGGATCGCGAACCGCTCGCGCTGCCAGTGGGCGAACTGGGCGAGCGTCGCGTGGGACAGGACGATGCCCTTGGGCGCGCCCGTGGAGCCGGAGGTGTGCACCAGGCACAGCGGGTCGTCGCCGCGCACGGCCACCTCGGGCGGCGCCGCGGGCAGCGGCCGCTCCGGGGGCCGGGTGCCGAGCGCCACCACCGGCACCCCGTCCAGGCGCTCCCCGGCCGGGTCGCACAGCCCGCCACGCGCCGCCAGGGGCGCCTCCGCCGCGAGCACGCACACCGGGTCGGCGTCGCGCAGCACGGCCCGCAGCCGCTGGTCGGGGTCGGCCGGGTCCAGGACGGCGAAGGCCGCGCCGGCCTTGGCCACCCCCAGCACGGCCGCGGCCTGTGCCGGGCCGGTGGGCGCCAGCACCGCGACGAAGCGCCCGGGGGCGGCCCCGGCGTCGCGCAGCCGTGCGGCGAGCAGGTCGCTCCAGGCGTCCAGTCGCCGGTAGCCGACGTCGGCCCCGGCGTGGCTGACCGCGACCGCGTCGGGGGTAGCGGCGGCCCGGCGGCGGAACAGCTCGTGGACCGGCACCGCGTGCCGCCCGCGCGCCGCCCCGGGCTCCTCGGCCGGCTCCGGCGCGGGCACGGGGCGGTCGGCCAGCGACACGGCGTCCAGCGGGGCGCCGGGGTCCGCGAGCGCGGCCCGCAGCAGCGTCAGCAGGTGCCCGGCGACGCGCTCGGCGAAGGCGGGGCCGAACCGGGTGCCGGCGTACTCCAGGTGCCCGTCGAACCGGTCGGCGTGCTCGTCCAGGGCGAGGGTGAGGGCGTACTTGGCGGTTCCGGTCGGCACCGGCGTCAGCCGGCCGCCGACGTCGCCGAGCCGCAGATGCCGGGGCGGCGCCTCCTGGACCACCAGGGCGGCCTGCACCAGCGCGGGCCGGTCGGGGTCCCGGGCCAGGCCGAGCGCGGACACCAGCCGGTCGAACGGCACCAGGGGCCGGTCCAGGTCGGCGGCCAGCGTCCGCCCGGTGCGCGCGGCCAGCTCGGCGAAGGCCGGCGTGCCGGACAGGTCCACGCGCACGGGCAGGGTGTTCACCAGCGACCCGACCACCGTGTCCAGCTCGGGCCGCTCCCGGTTGGCGGTCGGCACGCCCACCACCACGTCGTCGCTGCCGGCGTAGCGGCCGAGCAGCGCGGCGAAGACGGTGAGCAGCACCGTGAACGGTGTCGTGCGCAGGTGCGCGGCCGTGCGCCGCAGCAGCGCGGTGAGGTCGGGCGGCAGCGCGACGGGCACGGTGCCGCCCGCGTCGCGGCGCGCGGCCGGCAGCCCGGGCTCCGCGGGCAGGTCGAGCACACCGGGGTGGCCGCGCAGGCGCTCGGTCCAGTGGGCGAGCTGCTCCGCGGCGGCGGCCTCGGCCGCGGGGCCGGTGCGGGCCGCGGCGTACGCGGCGAAGCCGGTCCCGGGCGCGGGCGGCGGGTCGGCCGCGCCGGTCCTGGCCGCGTACAGCGCGGCCAGGTCGCGCACCACGACGCCGATGGACCAGCCGTCCACGGCGAGGTGGTGGGCGGTCACCAGCAGGGTGGGCGCCGCATCGGGCGCGCGGACCAGGGTGGCGCGCAGCAGCGGCCCGGTGGCGAGGTCGAACGGGCGCGTGGCCTCGGCCGTGGCCAGGGCGTCGAGCCGCGGGCCGCCCGCCGCTTCCGCCGCGTCCACCACCGCCAGCCGCACCGGCGCCGCGGGGCGCAGCACGAGGACGGGCGTGCCGTCCCTGAGCTCGCAGCGGGCGCCCAGGGTCTCGTGCCGGGCCGCCAGGTCGGTGACGGCCAGGTCCAGGGCGCGGACGTCCACCGGGCCGTCGAGCCGGACGGCCGCGGCGAGGTGGTAGGCGGCCGAGTCGGGGTCGAGCCGGTGCGCCAGCCACAGTTGCCGCTGCTGGTCGGTGAGCGGTACCGCGTCGGCGGGGGCCGCCGCCAAGGGCGGCGCGGGCGCGTCCGCGGCGTGTTCGGCGGCGGCGCGGGCGAGGCCGGCCACGGTGGGGTCGGTGTAGAACCGGGCGAGGGAGGGGGCCCCGCCGAGCACCGCGCGGACCCGGGTGAGCAGCCGGGTGGCGGCGATCGAGTTGCCGCCCGCGGCGAGGAAGTCGTCGGTCCTGCCGACCCGTTCCGCGGTGCCGCCCAGGGCCTCGGCCCACAGCGGGGCCAGCGCCCGCTCGGCCGCGGTGGCCAGGGGCACCCGTTCCCGGTCCGCGGGCAGCTCGCGGGCCATGCGGGCCACGGCGGGCCGGTCCACCTTGCCGCTGGTGTTCAGCGGCAGCTCGGGGACCGCGGTGAGGGTGACGGGCGCTCCCGCGGGCAGCCGCCGGCGCAGCAGGCCCAGCAGCTCCGGCACCGGGTCCCGGTCGGCCGCGCCGTCCCGGAGCGCGGCGAAGGCGGCCAGCCGGGGCCCGCCGGGCTGCTCGCGGGACAGCACGACGGCGGCGGCCCGCACCTCGGGGTGGGCGCCGAGCACCGCCTCCAGCTCGCCCAGCTCCAGGCGGTGGCCGAGCAGTTTGACCTGCTGGTCGGCCCGGCCGAGGACCACGAGCCGCCCGTCGGGCAGGTGCCGGGCCAGGTCGCCGGTCAGGTACACCACGCCGCCCTCGGGGTCCACCGGGTCGTCGACGAACGAGGCCGCGGTCAGCTCCGCGCGCCGCCAGTACCCCGCGCTGACCCCGGCGCCGCCGATGACGAGCTGCCCGACGGCGCCGGGCGGCACCGGGCGGTGGTGCCGGTCGAGGACGTAGGCCGTGGTGCGGGCCACCGGCCGGCCGACGGTGACCGGCTCGCCGCGCCTGACCCGGCCGGCCGTGGACCAGATCGTGGTCTCGGTCGGGCCGTAGAGGTTCCACAGCTCGTCGCACCGGTCGAGCAGGCGCGCGGCCAGGTCCGGGTCGAGCGCCTCGCCGCCGCTGAACGCCCGCAGCCCGCGCCGCCCCGGCCAGTGGCCGTCCAGCAGGCCCCGCCACAGCGAGGGCGTGGCCTGGAGCACGGTGGCGCCGCTGTCCTCCAGCAGCGCGCCCAGCGCCGCGGCGTCCCGCACGGTCTCGCGCTCCGCCACCACCACCCGCCCGCCCGCGACCAGGGGGGCGAACAGCTCAAGCACGGAGATGTCGAACGTGGGGGAGGTGACCGCGACCAGGACGTCCGCGGGGCCGAGGCCGGGCTCGCGGACCACGCTGTGCAGCAGGTTGGCGACGCAGCCGTGGGGCACCGCCACGCCCTTGGACACCCCGGTGGAGCCGGAGGTGTACATCAGGTAGGCCAGCTCGCGCGGCCCGGGCCCGTCCGGGAAGGGGACGGGGCCGGCCGGGCCCGCGGCCAGCAGCCCGGCCGGGTCCGCCACGGGCAGGCCGGCCGGCCAGGACAGGTCGGCGGCGGCCCGCGGCCGGTCGGTGACCAGCAGCCGGGCGCCGCTGTCCCGCACCGCGTGCGCGGCGCGCTCGGGGGGCAGGGCCTCGTCCGACGGCACCAGGACCGCCCCGGCCCGCCACAGCCCGAGGATCAGCGGGACCAGTGCGGCGCCGCGCGCCACGTCCAGGACCACCCGGTCGCCGGGGGCCGTGCGGTGCACCGCCGCGAGCCTGGCGGCGACCCGGTCCGCCGCGGCGTCCACCTCGGCCCGGCTGAGCGTCCGGCCGGAGCAGGTCACGGCGGGCGCGGCGGCGTCCTCGCGGGCCAGGGCCCGCAGCACCGCGGGGACGGCGGGCGGCGGCGCGGTGTCCGCGGCGGCCCCCGCGGTGGCGAACCGGGTGACGACCCGCCGGTGCTCGGCGGCGCTCATCACCGGCAGCTCGGCCAGCGGCCGGTCCGGGTCCGCCACCGCCGCCCCCAGCAGGCACAGCAGGGCGTCCGCGAAGCCGGACACCGTGCGGGCGGACAGCGACGCGGTGCGGTACTCCACGGTGGCGTCCAGCTCGCCGCCCGGCCTCGGCCGCAGGAACAGCGACAGTTGGTACTTGGCCGTGCCGCTGTGCGACGGCTCCGGCACCGCCCGCACGCCCGGCAGGCGCGGGGTGGTGGCCGGGCCGTTGTGGAAGGCGTACATCAGCCGGAACAGGGGGGTGCCGTCGGCGCCCGCCGCGGCCCCCAGGTCCTCCACGATCAGGTCGAACGGCGTGTCCCGGTGCCGCAGGTCGGCCTTGAGCGCCCGCCGTGTCCTGGCCAGCGCCTCACGGAACGTCGGCTGACCGGTGAGGTCGGCGCGGTACGGCATGACGTTCAGCAGCGGGCCCATCATCCCGGTGAGGGCGGACCCGCCCCTGGTGGCCACGGGCATGCCGACGACCAGGTCGTCCTGGCCGGTGTAGCGCTGCACCACGGCGCAGAACGCGGTGAGCACCACGGCCGGCAG
This sequence comes from Streptomyces capparidis, assembly GCF_054782095.1. NCBI lineage: Bacteria > Bacillati > Actinomycetota > Actinomycetes > Kitasatosporales > Streptomycetaceae > Streptomyces > Streptomyces capparidis. Next base: position 5,657 of record NZ_BAAGTD010000004.1, read on the forward strand.
GCTGGCCACCTCGGCGCGGGCGAACGCGCTCAGGCGGCCGGTGAGCCCGGCGGGCACGGTGAAGTGGTGCAGGGCGCCGGCGACCGGTGCCGGCTCGTCGGCGCCGGGGGCGGGCACGGGCCGCGGCTCGGCGGCCAGCTCCGCGGCGGCCGGCTCGCCGTGCAGGCGGGTGCGCCAGTAGTCGAGATGGCGGCCGGGGTCGGGGTCGGAGCGCTGCCAGGCCGCGTAGTCGCCGAAGTCCACCCGCGGGGCGCCGGACGGCCGGTCCCCGGCGGCGGGCGCGGGTTCGGCGCCGCCGGTCAGCGCCGCGTACGCCCGCCCCATCGCCTCGAGGAACACCCCGAGCGTCCACGCGTCCGCGACCAGGTGGTGGGCGGTGAGCAGCAGCACGTGCCGCTGGTCGCCGAGCCGGAACAGGTGCGCGCGCATCAGCGGCGCCCGGGCCAGGTCGAAGGGGGTGGCGGCGACCTCGGCGAGCAGCTCGGCGAGGCGGGCCTCCCGCGCGTGCTCCGGCAGCGCGGACAGGTCGGCCCGCTCCAGGGGCGGGCGCAGACCCTCGGAGAACACCTGGCACGGCTCGCCGTCGGGCCGGTCGGCCACGGCGCAGCGCAGCACCTCGTGCCGGGCCACGACCTGAGCCACGGCCCGCTCCAGGGCGGCGGCGTCCACGGGGCCGGTCAGCCGGAACGCCGCGGTCTCGGTGTGCAGCGCGGTGCCCGGGGTGACCTGCTCGGCGCGCCAGATGGCGCGCTGGGCGTAGGACAGGGGAGCCCGGGCGCGGTTGCGCCGCGGGGAGGGGTTGCCGCTCACCGGTCACCGCCTTCCGCGCCGGCGGCCGTCGCGGTGCGCGCCGCGACGGCCGCCGCGAGCCCGGCGACGGTGGGCTCCGCCGCGAAGACGCGGACGGGCACGTCCACGCCGAACCGCACCCGCAGCCGGTCCAGCAGCCGCGCCACGGCCAGCGAGTCGCCGCCGAGCAGCGAGAAGTCGTCCCTGCGGCCCACGGCGGGCAGTCGCAGCAGTTCGCTCCACACGGCCGCGATCTCCGTCTCCAGACCCTCCCCGGGGGCCTCCCGGCCGGCCGAGGCGGCGGCGGACGGCGCGGGCAGGGCCCGCCGGTCCACCTTGCCGCTGAGCGTGCGCGGCACGGCGACGAGCCGCACGTACACGGCGGGGCGCGCGCCCGGGGCGAGGTGGGCCTCGGCGTGCGCGCGCAGCGCGTCGTCCGGCACCTCGTCGGCCACCACGTAGGCGCACAGCACCGGGTCGCCCTCGCCTTCGGCGACCGCCGCCGCGCAGGCGTCCGTCACGCCGGGGTGGCGGCGCAGCACGTCCTCCACCTCCGCCGGCTCCACGCGCACGCCGTTGACCTTCACCTGCCGGTCGCGGCGGCCCAGCACCTCCAGGGCGCCGTCGGGGCGCAGCCGGCCCAGGTCCCCGGTCCGGTACCGGTGGGTGCCGGTGAAGCCGCCGGTGCGGCCGTCGAGGTAGCCGGCCAGCGGGAACGGCGTCTCGATCTCGATCTCCCCGATCGCGTCGTCCTCGGCGGGGCGCCCGGCGACCAGGACCCGCACCGCGACGCCGGGCATGGGCCGGCCCGCGGGCACCGTCCCGGTCCCGGCGTCGGCGGCGGTGGTCCGGTGGAACACCTTGGTCATGGTGGTCTCCGACGGCCCGTAGAGGTTGACCAGCTCGATGCCGTCGCCGAACAGGCCGCGCCACCAGGCGACGTCGGCGGACCTGAGGGGTTCGCCGGCCAGGAGCACCGCCCGCAGGTCGGGCAGGGAACCGGCGGTCAGCCCGGCGGTGCGCAGGGTGCGGAAGACCGTGGGCACGCTGTGCAGCACCTCGACGCGCTCCTCGCGCAGCCAGCGGGCCAGGCCCGCTCCGACGGGGACGGCTCCCGCGTCCGCGGCCCGGCCCGGCGCGTGCATGGTGCCGCCGGCGCACAGCGGGACCAGCGCGTCCCGCAGGAAGGCGTCGAAGCCGGGGGAGGTGAGCTGGGAGACCCGGGTGCCCGGACGGATGCCGAACTCGGCGATCTCCCAGTCCACGAAGTGGGCGACGGCGGCCATGCTGCCCCTGATGCCCTTGGGGCGGCCCGTGGTGCCGGAGGTGAAGTAGACGTAGCCGCCGTCGGGGGCGGCCCCGTCCCGCCACTCCCGCGGCTGCCAGGGGCGGGGCCGCACCGACTCGGCCCCGACGACGGGGACGGCTCCCGCGGGTCCGGCGCCGGCGAGGGCGGCGCGTCCGGCCCGGTCGGCCAGGACCGCGGCGGGGCGCAGGTCCTCCAGCAGCTCCGTCCACCGCGGCGCGGGCTGGCGGACGTCCGCGCAGGCGACGGTGCGGCCGGTGGCGGCGCAGGCCAGGAGGGCCGCGGCCACGGGCACCGGCTCGGCGCAGGCGACCAGGACGGGGCCGCGGTCGCCGCCCGGGAGGCGGGCCCGCAGTCCCGCGGTCCACTCCGCCAGTTCCAGATGGCTCCACCGGCGGTCCGGGGTGACGGCGGCGGGCGCGTCCGGCCGCCGTTCGACCTGGTCCGCCCAGCGGCCGATGATGCCCGGGTGGCTCACGGTACCTCCTGGTTCGCTCGGTGGGTGCGGGGGCGCGGGGAAGGCCCGCGCGGGCGCGGCGGGCCCGCGCGGTGGGGGCGCGGGTGCGCTCACAGCTCTCCGTTCCTGATCCGCCGGGCGACCACGGTCAGCGGGTCCACGGACGGGAACGCGTCCGCCAGCCCCGCGTCCTCGATCGCCCGGACGACGAGGTGCAGCTCGGTGCAGGCCGCGACGAACGAGCGGACGCCGTAGCGCGGCAGGAGGTCGCGGAGGAAGCCGATGGTGCCCGCGGGGTCGCCGCCGCTCTTGACGCGGTAGATCTCCCGGTGGAACGCCTCCTGGTCGTCCGCGGCGAGCCGGACCAGGCGCCCGTGCGGATCGGGCCCGGCGGGGCCGGGGTCGAGGATGCCGGCCCTGGCGGTGCCGGTGGTGCACAGCAGCAGGTGCCGCTCGTCGCCGCCCGCCAGTTCGGCGCGGATCACCTCGATCAGCGAGACGCACCGGCGCGCCAGGTCGGGCGGGAGGTCGCCGAGCACCAGGTGCGCGGTCACGCAGGCGATCACCACCCGCTCGGCCCCGGCCGCCGCCAGGCCGCCGACGGAGCGTTCCAGCGCGCTCCGCAGCGGTCCGAGGTCCCGGTCGTCGATGGCCGCGGTGCGGTCCACCACGGCCGGGTCCGACCACAGCAGGACCCGCGGCGTGTGCTGCTCGACCGCCCACCCCCCGGGGTGGTAGACCGAGCGCAGCAGCTCGGTGGAGGCCAGCGGCCCCATGCCGCCGACGATGCCGACCAGCGGGTGGCGGCGCGGTGCGGGAGCGTCCGGCCGGGGCGTGGCCGCGGCCCGCTGGGTCAGCCGAGGCACGGCAGCTCGAACTCCTCGACGAACAGGGCGAAGGTCGCCACCAGCATCAGGTGGTCGGTGTCCAGGTGGGCGTGCACCTGCGGCCCGCCCTCGCGCTGCCGGCGCGCCAGCTCGGACACCGCGTCCGCGTCGAAGTAGCCCTGCCGGCGCACCACGGCCGGGGAGAGCAGTTCCTCGAACCAGTCGGCCCCGGCCCGCAGCAGATGGCTGCTGGTCTGCCCGCGGAAGCCGAACTTGGGGCGGGCCAGCACCTCGCCGGGCACCGTGTCCCGCGCGGCCCTGCGCAGCACGGCCTTCTCCTCGCCGCGGGCGACCATCAGCTCGGGCGGCATCCGGACCGCCAGTGCGACGACGTCCCGGCCCAGGAAGGGGAACCGCGGCTCGACCCCGTTGGCCAGGGCCATCCGGTCGCCGTGGTCGCCGAGCAGGTGGTCGGCCAGACGCAGGTGGAAGTCCAGGTAGGACCGCTGGTGCAGCGGGTGCCGCCCGGCCACGCGGGCGGGATCGACCAGTTGCCCGCCGGTGACGGAGAAGCCGTCGAGCGCGTCGGCGAGGTCGGCCGCGTACAGCTCGCGGCGGAACTCCAGGGCGGGCAGTTGGTCCTGCTCGTAGGGCAGGTCGGTGCCCCACATGCGGCGCCGGATCTCGTCCTCCAGGCGGGCGTCGGGTCCGTGCAGGCGCCGGCCGCCCAGACCGGCGGCGTCCAGCCGGTAGCCCGGGTAGCCGCCGAACAGCTCGTCGGCGCCCTCGCCGCTGAGCACCGCGGCGACCCCGCGGGCCCGCACGGCCTCGGAGAGCCTGAGCGAGCAGACGTTGTAGGACTCGCGGACCGGCGCCTCCGCGTGGCGCACCATCGCGCCCATGCGGTCGGCGAGGTCGCCGTCGTCCACGGCGACCTCCCGGTGGTCGGTGCCCAACTTGGCGGCGACCAGCCGCTGGTGCGCGCTCTCGTCGAAGTCCCGGCCGGGGAAGGCGACGGAGAAGCTGGGCCAGGCGAGGCCGGGCCGGGCCGCCGCCATCAGCCCGCCGATGAGGCTGGAGTCGAGGCCGCCGCTGAGGTACATCCCCACGGGCACGTCGGCGACGATCCGGTCGGCCACGGCGCCGCGCAGCGCGTCGAGCACCTCCCCGGCCCACCGGTCCAGCTCCCGCTCGACGGCGTGCGGCGGGATCGGGTCGAGGTCGTCGGCCCGCGGGAAGTCGAGGTCCCAGTACCGTTCGGTGCGCACGCCGTCCCGGTCGGCGATCAGCCGCTCGCCGGGCCGCAGGGCGCTGATGCCCGCGAACATGGTCCGCGGGCTGACCAGGCCGGGCAGGGTCAGGGCCTGGTCCAGCCCGGCGAGGTCCACCCGCCGCTCCACCCGCGGGTGCCGCAGGATCGCCTTCACCTCGGAGGCGAACACCAGTTGCCCGTCCGCGACGGTGTAGAACAGCGGGGATATCCCGGCCGGGTCGCGCAGCAGCACGATCCGCCGGGCCCGCGCGTCGTACACGGCGGCGGCGAACTGACCGTCGAGCTCCTCGGCGAGGTCCGCGCCGCGCTCCCGGTAGAGGTGCACGAGCACCTCCGTGTCGCTCGCGCCGCGGAACCGGTGGCCGCGGCGCAGCAGGTCCGCCCGGAGCGCGCGGTGGTTGTAGACCTCCCCGTTGCAGACCGCCACGACGTCGCCGAGCGGGCCGGCCGCGACATGCGGCTGGTTGCCCCGCTCCAGGTCGTTGAGGGCCAGTCTGCGAAAGGCGAGGCCCACGCCTTCACCCAGATATTCGCCCGCGTCGTCGGGCCCGCGATGGGAAAGCCGCGCCCCCATCCGCCGTACCGTTTCGGGCTCCACGAAACGCCCGTGGATGTCGAACACCCCGGCTATGCCGCACACACCTTGCCCCCGTTTAAGCGATTCTTCTCGCTGTCCGGACCGTCGACGGTTCTCAGGTGAAATCACGTCGGAGCCGGCGCCGCGGCCCAGTAGAACACCCGATCGGATGTCCCACAAGGCGGAATCCTTGAATCCACCTGGAGCCGCAGCCGACCGATTCTCGCGAAAACAATTATCGGCAATGCGGTGGCGGAGAATCCAGGGGCAGCCGTCCGAAACGCGGAACGGCGCACGGCGCAGGAACCGGAGGAGAACGATGCCCGAATCCGACACCGCCCGCCCGGGGGGCGGCCGGTGGACGCCCTGGCACGGGTCGCCGCGGCCGTCCGGCGGCGGCACCCGCGTCTACTGCCTGCCGCACGCGGGCGGCGCGGCGAGCTCCTACCTGCCCTGGGCCGAGGCGGCCGGGGAGACGGGCCTCGAGTTCGTCCCGGTGGAGCTGCCCGGCCGGGGGACCCGCTGGTCCGAGGAGCCCTGCACCCGCATGGACGACCTGGTGGACGGCTTCCTGGCGGTCCTGGCGGACGCCCCGCCGGGCGCCCCGTTCATCCTGTTCGGCCACAGCATGGGCGCCCTGGTGGGCTACGAGGCGGCCCGCCGCCTGGCCGGCGCGGGGGCGCCGACGCCGCTGGGCCTGGTCGTCTCGGGACGGCGCCCGCCGCGCGCCCCCGAGGCGGTGCCGATGCACGGCCTGCCGGACGACGACCTGCTGGCGACCCTCGCCGAGCTGGGCGGCACCCCGCCCGAGGTGCTGCGGCACGAGGGGCTGATGCGCATGGCGCTGCCCGCCCTGCGCGCCGACCTGACCCTGCTGGCCGAGCACAACGCGCGGGTGCCGATCACCGCGCTGCCCTGCCCGGTGCTCGCGCTCACCGGCACCGACGACGTGTTCTGCGACCCGCGGTGGGCGGCCGGCTGGCGGGCCGCGACCGGCTCTGACTTCCGCCGGCTCACCTTCCCCGGCGGACACTTCTTCCTGCACGAGCACCGCGCCGCCATCGCGGCCGAGATCGGCCGGATGGCCGGGGCGGCGGCGCGGCGGTCCCGGGGCTGAGCCGCCGGGGCTCGACTGCCGACGACGGGGACCGCGCCGTCCTGACAGCCGGACACGAGATCACTTCTCGCCCGTGGGGCGTGCGTCCTTCATGCGGGGAGGGGCGGCCGGGCTTCCCCATGGGCCACCCTTGTCGCGCCTTGCGTGCGGGGTGGGCGGCCGAGCTCTGCTCATGCCCCGCCGCGCCGACGCGAGGCGCGGCCACGCGCCGGGCCGCCGCCTCCGGCTCTGCCTCGCCGACGCGAGGCCGGGGCCGGGGCCGGGGCGGTTCGGCCGGCGGCGTGCCCCGCCGCCGGTGAAGCCGGTGCGGGCGTACCGCCGGGGTCACCCGCCCGAGGCGGTCGGACCCGATCCCCGAGCGGGACCGGCCGGGTCCGCGAACGGCTCAAGCGTGGCAGTCGCGGCGGCCGGGCCCCAGTCCCCGTCCCCGGACACCCCGGACACCCCGGATTCCCAGCCGGCGCCTCCAGGGCCGCCGCCGTTCACCCTCCGGCTCCACCGGCGCGCCCGGCAGCGCCGAGAGGACTCCCGCCTTCGCGTGCCAATCACGGAACACGCCACCGAGCAGCGGGTGGATCTCGTGCCGGAGAGGGCTCTTCGAGGGGATCACGGCTTCTCCTCACTGGTCCCGTTACCGTTAACGTGACCGCTAACGAGATTGTTGCCCGGGTGGCCGGATTCCGTCAACGCCGGGGCCGGGCGGTCCCCGGCCGACGGCGCCGTGCGGCGCGGACCTCGGTCGCGGAGCGGCGCCGGACGTGCGACCGGAGGCGGGGGCGCGGCGGCGCCTGTGCACCTGGTTGACTGGGGGCGCAGGGCGGCACGAGGGCGGGAGTGAGTGGGCGGCGTGGCCGGACAGCGGGAATCAGGGGAGCAGCGGGGACGGGACTCCCTGGGGGCGCGGACCGTCAAGCGCGTCACGCTGCGCGACGTCGCCCAGGCGGCGGGAGTGTCCCATCAGACCGTCTCCCGGGCGATCAACGGCAAGGGGGAGATCGACCCGGAGACCCAGCGCCGTGTGCTGGATGTCGCCCGGCAGTTGCGGTACCGGCCCAGCCGGTTCGGCCGGGGACTGGTCCGCCCGGACGTCGTGACCGTCGGGCTCATCGTCCCCGACGTGGTCAACCCCTTCTTCCCGGAGTTCGTCGCAGGGGTGATCTCGGCCGCGGACGAGCGGGACTGGCAGGTGCTGGTGGCCAGCACGGAGAACGACCGCTCGCGAGAGCTGTCACTGCTGCGCTCGCTGGGTCGGCAGGTCGACGCGCTCGTCGGCTACCTCGACCATCCCGATCCGCAGCTAGAGCCGTACGTGGGCTCCGTGCCGCTGGTCATCGTCGATCGCGGGCTGGACTCGTCGGACCACGCGCTGGTCCACATCGACATCGCGGCCGGTGTCCGGGCCGGGCTGCGGCACCTCGTCGACCGGGGGCACCGCCGGATCGGCATGCTCGACTGCGAGTGCGTGTGCAACCCGGAGGTCCGGCGCCGCACCTTCCTGGAAGTCGTGGGCGAGCACGGGCTGCCGGTCGACGACGGCTGGATCGTCATGGGCGAGCAGTCCCCGGCCGGGGGCGCCGCCGCGTTCGAGGCGCTGCACGCCAGGCACCCGGGCGTCACCGCCGTCTTCGCCTACAACGACCTGGTCGCGATGGGCGCCCTCCGGGCCGCGCGCCGGCTCGGTGTCCGGGTGCCGGACGACTGCGCGCTGGTCGGCTTCGACGGGCTGAGCATCACCGATCTGCTCGATCCGCCGCTGACCACCCTCCATCTCGACAAGCGGCGGCTGGGCGAACTGGCCGTCCACCAGGTCGAGCGACTCCTCGCCGGGGAACTGCCGCCCCCCGCGGTTCTGACGCCGCAACTGCTCGTCCGCGGCACGGCGTGACCCGCCCCTCGCGTCGCCGGGCCGTCGGCGTTTCCGCAGGTCAGGACGGGTGCGGCCACTGGTAGGCGAGGTCCGGCTCGTTCTCCTCGTTGCCGCTGCCGTCGTCGGCGTCCACCGCCCGGAAGCCGTGCCGCTCGTAGAAGGCGCGGGCCCGGGTGTTGCGCTGGAACACCCGGAGCGCGAGCCGCTCCCACCCGGCGTCCCGCACCGCGCCCAGCAGCGCCGACCCCACGCCCCGCCCCTGGACGTCGGGGCGCACGTACAGGTGGTTGAGCATCTCGCCCTCGACCGCGGCGAAGCCGAGCACGTCACCCGCCCCGGGGCCGACCGCCACCCACACGCGCTGCCCCGGCAGCACCACGTGCCGGAACCAGGCCAGGGTCTCCTCGTCGGTGTGCAGCCGCGGCAGATAGGGCATGGCCTCGGCCCGCGCCGCCAGGAACACCTCGCACACGGCCTCCGCGTCCGCGGCGGCGCCCGCCCTGACCACCGGCCTACCGTCCGCCCGGTCCGCCGACGTCCCACGTCCCCGCATCACGACCCCCGCTCCCGAGTTCCCCGCGCCGGCGCTCCCCGGCCCGCCGCCCGAGCGCCCGAGCGTACCGGCCGGAGGGCTGGAGGGCGCGCACGGACCCCGCCGGGCGCCGCCACGGGGTGAAACGGGGTGAAGAGGATCCGCGGGGGACGCGCCGCCGCACGGGCGCGGTCCCGCGGCCGCCGTTCCGAGCCCCGCCGGAGACAGGAATTCCGCCGGCGTGCCCCACCCCCCCGCCGCCCCCTGCGGATTCTCCCGCGCAGGCCGCGAGGCACACGGTATATCCCCGTTATAGGCCCGGCATGCGCCGGCCGGTGAACCCTGGTGCGCGCTCCCGCGCCGGGATATCGTGCGAATTCATGCGGTGACCCGGGGCCCTTCCACGGCCCCGCGGTGTCCCGCCCGTGGCGACCGGCGCCCGAATTCCCGCCGACCACGGATGCCGAACTGCGCCCGCGGAGGCAAGCGATGACTGGCCCGAAAACCGGCGACGACATATCGGTGCCGGAAGACGTGACGCCTCTGGCGCCGAGCCAGGAAACCCTGTGGGACTTCATGAAGTATTTCGCGCCAAAGGATCCGGGCCGGATGCAGTACAACGTCGCGACGATCCGGAGCATCGAGGGGCCGCTCCGGTCGTCCGCCTTCCACTGCGCGCTGGAGGACGTGACCGCCCGGCACGACGCCCTGCGCGTCGTCTTCGCCGACACGACCCACGACCCGCTGATCCGATTCCTTCCGCACATCGCTCCGCCGGTCTCCCACAGCGACCTCTCGGAGCTGCCCGCCGAGGACCGGGAGAAGCGGGCCAGGGATGTCATCGGCGCCGAGCGCAGCCGCGCCTTCGACCTGCTGCGGGGGCCCCTGTGGCACGTCCACCTGCTGAGGCTGGCCGAGGACCACCACGTCCTCGCGGTGTTCTTCTCCCACATCATCGCCGACGACTGGTCGGTGGACGTCTTCGTCGACGACCTGCTCGCCGCCTACCGGGCACACGCCGAGGGCACCCCCGCCCCGCCGCCCCCCGCCACGACGTTCCGCGAGGTCGCGGCGGCGCGGCCGGAGGCGGGCGCGGCGCAACGGGAGTACTGGCGCGACCACCTGACGCCCCTGTCCCCCGGCGTGCTGTTCCCGGTGCGCCCCGACACGGGGGAGGACCGGAACGCGGCGGCCTGGCATCCGTTCTCCTTCGGTGAGTCCGTCGCCGGGAACCTGACGCGACTGGCGTGGCAGTTGCGCACGACTCCGTTCGTCGTGCTGCTCACGGCCTTCCACGTGCTGCTGGCCCACCGCTCGGGACTGTCCCGCGTGGTGATCGGCACCACGACCCACGGCCGGGAGACCGGCGAGGCCAGGCGGCTCGTCGGCCAGTTCACCACCAACGTCTACGTGGCGACCGCGACCGCGCCGGGCGAGTCGTTCCGGGAGACGGTGGCGCGCACGGACGCCGGGCTGCGCTCGGCCATCGAGCACCGCGGGTCGTTCAAGCAGATGGCCCGCGCGGTCGACCCGGACTTCGCGGGGCGGCGCCCCTGGCCCTTCCTGCGGCTCTACCACGCCTGGTTCCAGTCCGTCCGGCCGCAGCACCCGCCCGCGCAGGAGGCCGCCGGCCTCGTGGTGCGCGACGCGTCGTCGCTGCTGTGGGAGGTTCCCGCCGCGGAGCCGGCACCGCAGGACTCGGGGTCACCGGAGATGTGGATCAAGCGGGGGGCGCCGTCCATCGTGGTGGGCCAGGACCGCAGGCACGGCTGGATGACCTACAACCCGAGCTTCTTCCACCCCGACATGGTGGCGGAGTTCGTCGACTGCTACACGCGCCTGGTGGAACGCGCGGTCGGCCGTCCCGAGCAGGCGGTCGGGGACATCGCCGGAAGGGCCGCCGGAACGCGGCCGGAGTGATCCCCGCGACCGGGGACCGCGCCCCCCGCGAGCCGCCGCGCGCCCCGGCGGCGGGACACCCCTGGCGCTTACGCGGGGCCCGCCGCGCCCACGCGGGGGCCCTCGAACCGAACTTCTGGAGGTATCGATGACATCGGTCGTCGTCACGGGCGGTGCGGGATTCATCGGGTCCCATGTCTGCGAGTTCCTGCTCGGCGCGGGGCACGAGGTCCTCTGCGTGGACAACTTCCTCACGGGTGCCGTGGAGAACATCGAGCACCTCCAGGAACACGAGGGGTTCCGGCTGCTGAACGCCGACGTGTGCGCGGGGCTGACGGTTCCCGGGCCCGTGGGGGCCGTGCTCCACCTCGCGTCCCCCGCGTCGCCCGCGGACTACCTGCGCTTCCCCGTGGAGACCCTCAAGGCGGGCTCGCTGGGCACGCTGCACGCCCTCGACCTGGCCCGCGCCAAGGGCGCCCGCTTCCTGCTGGCCTCCACCTCCGAGGTGTACGGCGACCCGGAGGTGCACCCCCAGCCCGAGCACTACTGGGGGAACGTCAACCCCGTCGGCCCGCGGAGCGTCTACGACGAGGCCAAGCGGTTCGCCGAGGCGGCGACCACCGCCTACCGCGCCCGCCACGGCCTCGACACGGCCATCGTCCGCCTGTTCAACGCCTACGGGCCCCGGATGCGGCGGGACGACGGGCGCGCCGTGCCGACCTTCATCGACCAGGCGCTGCGGGGCGCCCCACTGACGGTGACCGGCGACGGCACCCAGACCAGGTCCGTCTGCTACATCGACGACACCGTCGCGGGCATCGCCCGCCTGCTCGGCAGCGACCACCCCGGCCCGGTGAACGTGGGGCACCCGCAGGAGCTGCCGCTGCTGCGGATCGCCGAGCTGGTCCGCGAGCTCACCGGGTCCTCGTCCCCGATCACCTTCATCCCGCTGCCCCAGGACGATCCCCGGCGCCGCCGCCCCGACATCTCGCTGGCGCGGCGCGTGCTGGACTGGAGCCCCGCGGTCCCGGCGCAGGAGGGCCTCCGGCGCACCATCGAGTGGTACCGGCACGCGGCGGCGCTGGCATGACCGGCGCCGGCACGACCGGCACCGGCCACCGGGCGGCGGACCGGACGACGCCCGTGGGCCCCCTCGCGGAGCTGCCGCTGCGCCCCGGGGCGGCCAAGCGGGCGGCCGAGCTCGCGCTCCGCGCCGCCGCGCCCGACGCGGACACCTCGTCGGGGGTGCTGACGTGGGTGCGCCGCACGGCGGCCGCCCACCCCGACCGGGTGGCGGTCCTCGACGGCGGCACCGTGCTCGGCTACGCCGCGCTCGCGGCGGAGGCGGACCGCATCCGCCGCGTCCTGGCGGCCGGCGACTGCCGGCGCGGCGACGTCGTCGCCACGGTGGGGCCGCGCAGCGCCCGGACCGTCGCGGTGTACCTCGCCCTGGAGGGCGCCGGCGCCGTCTGCCTGCCGCTGGACGCGTCCTGGCCCGCCGCCCGGATCGCCGAGGTGCTGGCGGCCGGCGGCGCGCGGGCCGTGCTCGCCTCCTGCGACCACGCCGACCACGCCGACCACGCCGGCCCCGCCGGCCCCGCCGGCCCCGGCGCCGCGGGCTGCGGCTGCGGCACCGCCGTGCGCGAGGCCGCGGGCCTGGGCCTGCCCGTGCTGCGGGTGCCCGCCGCGGGGGAGCCGTCCTCGGCGCGGCCGCCCGCCCCGCCCGAGGCCGAGCCCCGCGACCAGTCGCGCGAGGCCCGCTACTGCCTGTTCACCTCGGGCAGCACCGGGCGCCCCAAGGGGGTCCTGGTCGAGCACCGGGGCATGATGAACCACCTGTGGGCGAAGGCGCGGGTGCTGTCGCTCACCGCGCGGGACCGCGTGGCGTTCACCGCCCCGCCCGGGTTCGTCGTCTCCATCTGGCAGATGCTGGCCCCCCTGCTGGTGGGCGGCAGCGTGGCGGTCGTCCGCGAGGGCGACTGCCTGGTGCCGCGCCGGCTCCTGGACCGCCTCGAGCGCACCGGCGCGACGGTCACCCAGCACGTGCCCACGGTGCTCAGGTGGCTGACGGACGAGGCGGAGCGCTCCGGCCGGCCCCGCCTCACCGGGGCGCGGTGGCTGATCTCGACCGGGCAGGAGCTGCCGTCCGCGCTGGCCGGGCGGGTCCGCACCGCGTTCCCGCGGGCGCGGCTGCTGAACGCCTACGGCTCCACCGAGTGCTCGGACGACGTGGCGCACCACGAGGTCACCTCGGCGGACCGCGACGGCGAGCGCGTCCCCCTCGGCCGGCCGATCGGCGGCGCGCCCCTGTACGTCCTGGTCGCGGACGCAGACGCAGACGCAGACGCGGAGGCGGGCGCGTGGCGCGCGGCGGAACCGGGCGAGGTCGGCGAGCTGTTCGTCGGAGGCGCGGCGGTGGGCCTCGGCTACGTCCTGGCGGCCGACCCGGGCCGCGCCACCCCGGCGTTCTTCCGGGACCCCCTGGACCCGGCGTCGCCGACCGGGCGGCTCTACCGCACCGGGGACCTGGTGCGCGTCACCCCGGAGGGCGTCCGCTACACGGGCCGGGCGGACCGGCAGGTGAAGGTCGCGGGCGTGCGGATGGAGCTGGAGGACATCGAGGCCGCGGTCCGGCGCCACCCCCTGGTCCTGGAATCCGCCGTCCTGGTGCGGGACGCCGATCCGCCCGGCCTGCTCGCCCTTTTCACCGCCCGCCGGCCGATGGCGCCGCAGGAGGTGCGGGAGCTGCGGACCATGCTGGCCGAGCACCTGCCCGCCGCCATGGTGCCGCGCGAGCTGGTGCAGGTGGCGGCGTTCCCGCTGAACGGCAACGGAAAGATCGACCACGCGGCGCTGCGCGGTTCGGCGCGGGAGCCGCGCCGCGGAGCGGGCGCCGGACACCACACCACTGGAGGTCCCCATGCACGATGAGTCCGGCGCCCGCGGCGTCTCGGTGGTCGTTCCCGTCAAGGGGCGCGTCCTGGAGCTGCGCGACCTCCTGGAGAGCGTGAGCGTCGCCGCCCGGCGGTGCCCCGAGCCCGTGGAGACGATCGTGGTGGACGACTCCCCGGCCCCCGAGGCGGCGCAGCACCAGGTCAACTGCCGCCAGTACGGCGCCCGCTACGTGCGCGGCCCGCGGCACGTCGGGGCGAAGCGCAACGTCGGGATCCGCCTGGCCGCGCACGACCTGGTGTTCTTCACGGACTCCGACTGCCGGCCGGAGCCCGACACCATCGGGCGCCACGTCCGGACGCTGCGCGGCGCGCCGGCGACGACCGCGGGGGTGGCCGGCCCGACCCTGGTCGATGCCAGCGGCACCCTGCTGTTCCGCATCATGAGCAGGTCCGGGCGCCTCAACGGGGACCAGGAGAAGCCGCTGCGGAACCGCCGGCTCACGTTCGCCACCACCAGCAACCTGATGGTGCGCAGGAGCGCGCTGGAGGAGGTGGGCGGGTTCGTGGAGGAGTCCCTCACCGTGGTCGCCGGCGAGGACGTGGACCTGGGGCTGCGCCTGACCGGCCGCGGGTTCGTCATCACCTGCGACCCGGAGGCGAGGATCACCCACAACCGCAGGAGCACCGACTCGCTGTCCACCGTCACCCGCAGGCTGTTCCACTACGGCAGGTCGGAGCAGTGGCTGTGCACCGTGCACCCCGAGTTGCGCAGGGTGCGGCTCAACCCGGTGACCGTGCTGGGCGCCGCCGCGGTGGCCGCGCTCGCCGCCCCGCCCCGGTGGCGCGGGCGCACGCGTGCCTTGGTGCCCGCGGTGGGCGGCCTGCTCGTCGGCCGGGAGGTCGCGCGGCAGCGCAAGCCGGGCGACACGCCGCGGACCACCGCGGAGTCCGTCGTGCGGGTGCTGGTGGACTTCTCGTTCGACCTGGGGGCGGCCGTCGCCGCGGTGCAACTGCGCCGGCCCGCGCTCCTGCTCGGCGGGATGCGGAAGCTGGACGACGCGCCGATGACGCCGGAGGCGCCGGACGGGTCCGCGCCCCGGCCGTGACCGCCGCGGCGACGGCCGGGACGGCACCCCGGGGCCGGCCGGACGCGCCGGCCGGTGCGCCCCGCCGCTCCCCCCGAATCCCGCACCTCTTCCCTGGACTTCCCTGGACTTCCTGGACCGCTGGAGAACACATGCACGACGTGGAATGGCCGGCCGAGTTCGAGACGATCGTCCGCGCCCATCTGCCGCACCTGTCCGGCGGTGAACCGCTCCTGCCGGACGCGTCCCTCGTCGACCTCGGCCTGGACTCGCTGGCCACGGTCACCCTGATCGGCAGACTGGAGGCGGGCTTCGAGGTGACCATCCCGATCGAGGACCTGGTCGCGGAGTCCTTCGCGCGGCCCGGCACGCTGTGGTCGGCCGTCCGGCGCGCCCGGGAGGCCGCCGCCGGGGGCGCGGGCTGACCCCCGGCAGTCGCCCCCGGCGGGAGACCTCAGCGGGCGGGGGTCAGCCGGGTGGTCGGCAGGGTGGTGTGCGCGGGCGCCGCGTGGTGCCTGGCCAGGTGCACCCCCCACTCGCCGATGCGCCACATCATGCCCAGCGGGGAGGTCGTGGGCGGCCATCGCGCGCCGTCCAGCACCCCCCACCGCGCCATGCTGGCCAGCAGCAGCGGGTCCGCGGGCAGCCAGCGCCCGTCCACCTCGAACTCCACCCAGTGGTGCGTCGCGGAGAACGGCACCGTGACGATCAGGCCGAACGCCCGCCGCACCGGCACCCCCGCGGCCTGCGCCTCCCGGTGCAGGTAGTGCGCGGCCAGGCGGCAGTCGGCCAGGCCGGTGCCGCGCAGGAACCCCAGGTCGGTGACGAGCGCGTCCGGCAGCAGGTGCCACTCCAGCGGGTCCGCCAGCCGCAGCACGTCGGCGACGGGCGGGGCGAAGGCGGGGGGCCGCCCCGGCAGCCGCACGACCGCGCGGAGGTCCACCCGCGCGGCCGCGGCCTCGGCCGGGTCGTCGGTGGCGTGGGCGGCGCGCAGCAGCTCCGGCGCGAGGACCACGGGGCAGCCGCCGCCCGCGCCGGCGCACTCGGCGCACCGCGAGCGGACGCCGACCCGGTAGCCGACCTCGTCGTTCTCCCTGCTGGTCGTCAGGGACGACGCCCACCAGCGCATCGACGCGAACCACGGTGTGTTCAGCCGCAGCGACAGCGCCACGTTCTGGAGGTCCAGGGCGTCGAAGCGGGCCTCCGCGCCCGCGCCCCGGCTGGGCAGCCCGGCGTCCCGCAGCGCGGTGAGCAGGGCCTCGTCCACCGGGTAGCCGGCCCGGGCGTCCTCGGCGGACACCTCGAACACGCGGTACCGGTCGGGGACGCGGAGCAGTTTCGCCACCGCGTGCGCCACGTCGGCCTCCGTGCGGGCCTCAGGGACGGTGGGCATCGCGCTCCTCCTTCCGGCCCCGGCTACGCACGGGGCCCGCTCGCCGCGGGCTCCGCGCCGTCGGCCAGGATCGCCCGGTGCAGCACCCGCAGCCGCTGGGTGGGCTCGATGCCCAGGTCGTCCACCATGGCGTGGTACGCCTCCAGATATGTCGCCAGCGCCTTGGGGCGCTGCCCGGACCGCCACAGCGCCAGCATGAGATGGCCGCGCAGCCGCTCCTCGTGCGGGTGCAGCCGCACCAGCCGCACCAGGTCGGGGATGGCCTCGGCGTACCGGCCGACGTCGAGCTGCGCCTGGTGGTAGTCGCCGAGCAGCGCGAGGCGGAGCTGTTCGAGCCGCGCGGCCTCGGCCCGCATGACCGGGGTCTGGTCCAGCCCGCTCAGCGGCCGGCCGCGCCAGAGCTCGACCGCCTCGCGGAAACGCCGGGCGGCCTGCTCGGGGTCGCCCCGCCGCATGCTCTCCCGGCCGCGCTCCCACAGCACCTGGCACCTGGCCAGGTCCACGGTCTCGGGCGGGGTGGAGAGCACATAGCCGTCGCCGACCGTGGTCAGGCGGCTCACCGCGCGCCCCGTGGCGAGCAGTCTGCGCAGGCGGCTCACATAGAGCTGGACGTTCTTCCGCGAGCTCGGCGGCGGTGCCCCGCCCCACAGCGCGTCGATCAGGCCGGTGACGGAGACGTGCCGGTTCGCGTGGAGGCACAAAAAGGCCAGGAGCGTCTGCTGCTTGACTCCGCCCACGGCGATGACGGTGGCTGACTCGCGGATTTCGAGTGGTCCGAGAATGCGGTATTCCATTGCTGAAGACATGGTATTTGTGAGTTCCTCACGCATGGCTCGGTCCGGCCCGGACGATGGGGCGCAGGAGTCGTCGACGATGTGACCGGAACCGGAATCCGCTCCTGTCTGGGCGCTCCCGGACACAGCCGTGGAGCACGGGGCCGCCGCACGTCGTCCCGAGGCGGGGGCGAGGAGCCGGAAAACAGCGAACAATTCCAATAAGTCGAACAGGTGATCAACCTGCCACAGCCCGGAAGACGGTGTCAACGTGCGCTCCTCGCGGCGTGCCGGTCGGCGGCTCGGGCCTGCGTCGAAAGCGCCGTGAGCCTGTGTGGAAAACCGCTTCATCCCAGCTCAGCAAGGCCGTCCCACTGGTCTGTGACCGGGTGGCGAGTGCGGTGCGGAACGGGGTGCGCGGGCGCCCGCGCCCGTGGCCGGATTCCGGTCCGTCCCCGTCGCGCGGGGCCGAAATACGCCGCGGGAAACGGAGGCGGCACCTCCTCATGCGACTCCCGGAAACGGCCTTCGAAACATTTCGAAAGTCTTGCCCCGAAAGGAGCGCCGCTGGTTTACTTGCCCCGGCGGGACCTCCTTTCCCGGGGAGGGCGCATGCGCGAAAACGCCGGGAAAAAAGAAGGGAGTGCCGAGCCGGTTGCGCGTTTCCGCACCGGTGTCCGGCGCACCCGGTCGGCGCCCGCCTCGGCGCCGGGGCGGGGAATGGGCGGCACGCGGGGAATGGATCCGGCGGGGCGGAGCCGGCCGCACCGGAAGGCGGCGGCGCGGTTCGCCCGTGTGCGCCGGTACCGGCACCGTGTCCGGCCCGGCCGACCTCGCCCGCGCCGCGCCGCCGCCCCGGCGCAGGCGAAGCCCTGCCCCAGTCCGAGGAGACACGCAGTGAACGACGACGTCGAGGACATCTACCCCCTCTCGCCCGTCCAGGAGGGCATGCTCTTCCACACCATGGCGGCGCCGGGACAGGGCCTGTACACCGAGGTGACCACCTTCCGCGTCGCCGGCCGGCTCGACGTCGCCGCCCTGACCGCCGCCTGGCAGGCCGCGATCGCCCGCCACCCCGCGCTGCGCACCGCGTTCGTCCACCAGCGGATCAGCTCCCCCCACCAGGTGGTGCTGACCGCGGCGGAGCTCCCGGTGCGGGTCCGCGACCTCACCGCCGAGGCCGGCCCCGCCCGGGACACGGCCGTGGCCGCGGAGCTCGACGCCTGCCGCGGCCGGCCGTTCGACCTGACCCGGCCGCCGCTGATGCGCCTGCTCGTGCTGCGCCTGCCCGGCGAGGACCTGGTGGTGTGGAGCTACCACCACATGGTGCTCGACGGCTGGTCCGCCGCCCTGGTGCTGGCCGAGGTCACCGCGGACGCGACCGGCGCCGGACACGACCGGCCCGCACCGCCCCCCTTCCGCGAGTATGTGACCTGGCTGCGGCGCCAGGACCCGGAGCGCGACCGGGCGTTCTGGTCCGCCTACCTGGCCGGCTACCGGGAACCCGCCCTGCTGACCTTCCCCGGCGTCCGCCCCGGCGCCCTGCCCTCGGGCACCTTCCGCACCGTGGCGGCGAGCCTGCCCGCCCCCGTCCACACCGCGCTGCGCGAACTCGCCGCCGCCCACTCCACCACGCTCGGCAGCCTGGTCGAGGCCGCCTGGGGCGGCACGGTCGCCCGCTGCTCGGGACGCCAGGACGTGGTGGTCGGCGTCACCGTCTCCGGACGGCCCCCCGGGCTGCCCGGCGCCGAGCGGATCGTCGGCACCCTCATCAACACCGTCCCGGTGCGCGTGCGGACCGACCCGGAACAGACCGCCCACGACTGGCTCGCCCGGTACGCCGCCGCCCGCCACCCCGTCCTGGACCACCAGCACACCGCGCTCACCGACATCCACCGCTGGGCCGGGACCGACCCCATGGTCCCGCTGTTCGACACGGTCGTGGTGTTCGAGAACTACCCGGACCCCACGCGGGCCGCACCGGCCCCGGGCTCGCCGCGGATCAGCGACGTGCGCTACGAGACGAGGACCAACTACGCCGTGACCCTCGTCGTCCGCCCCGGCGAGGAACTGCGCCTCCAGGCGGTGGTGGACGCCGCCCGGTTCACCGCCGAGGAGGCCGAGGCGCTGCTCGACCAGGTCACGACCGTGCTCACCCGCCTCACCCGGCGGCCGGACGCCCCCCTGCGCGACGTCCTCGCCGTGCCGGAGGCCACCCGGACCCGGCTGCTGCGGGAGTGGAACGGCACGGCCGTGGACCGCACACCGCCCCGGGCCCTGCTGCCCGAGCTGATCGACACCGCCGTCGCCGAGCGCCCCGACCACCCGGCCGTCGTCGCCGGACCCGTGGTGCTCAGCTACCGCAGGCTGGACCGCCTGGCCACCGACCTGGCCCGCCGCCTGGCCGCCTCCGGGGTGCGCCCGGGCGACCGGGTCGGCGTCTGCCTCGGCCGGTCCGCGCACCTGGTGACGGCGCTGCTGGGCGTGGCCCGCGCGGGCGCCGCCTTCGTCCCCCTCGACCCCGCCCACCCCGTTGGGCGCACCAGCCGCGTGCTGGCCGACGCCGAGCCGGCCCTCGTGCTGACCGACGCCACCGGCGCGCCCGCGCTCCAGGCGTGGCAGGGCCCCCTGCTCGACGTCTCCGTGCTCGACGTCTCCGTGCTCGACGCCCCCCTGCTCGATGGGGCCGCGGCCTCCGCGTCGGTGGCCGACCGCGCCGCGCTGCCCGGGGCGACGCCCGACGGTCTCGCCTACGTGATCTTCACCTCCGGGTCCACGGGACGGCCCAAGGGCGTCGCCGTCGGTCACCGCGCCCTGGCCAACCTCGTGGACAGCCTGGCGCTGCGCTTCCCGGGGCTCGGCCCCGACGACCGGTTCCTCGCCCTGACCACGCTGACCTTCGACACCTCGCTCGCCGAGCTGCTGGCGCCGCTCGCCGTCGGCGCCACCGTGCACGTCGGCGGGCAGTCCCTCGGGCTGAGCGGAGCCGAGGTGGACCGCTACGTCACCCGGCACGGCATCACCGCCCTCCAGGCGACGCCCTCCCGCTACCGGGCCCTGCTCGGCACCGGCTGGCAGGGCGCCGGCCGGCCCCGGCTCTACAGTTGCGGCGAGGCGTTCCCGCCGGATCTGGCCGCGCCGCTGGCCGAACGCGGGGCGGCCGTGTGGAACATGTACGGGCCGACGGAGACCACCGTCTACTCCAGCGTCGAGCGGATCCACGCCGGAACCCGGCGCGTGTCCGTCGGGCGCCCCGTGTCCAACACCGTCATGCACGTCCTCGGCCCCGACGGCGGCCTGCTGCCCGTCGGCTGCGTCGGCGAGCTGTGCATCGGCGGCGACGGCGTCGCCGAAGGCTACTGGCGCCA
Organism: Streptomyces capparidis; assembly: GCF_054782095.1. Classification (NCBI taxonomy): domain Bacteria; kingdom Bacillati; phylum Actinomycetota; class Actinomycetes; order Kitasatosporales; family Streptomycetaceae; genus Streptomyces; species Streptomyces capparidis. The sequence continues at coordinate 25,814 of NZ_BAAGTD010000004.1, forward strand.
ACCCGAGCTGAGCGCCGAACGCTTCGTCACCGACCCCTTCGCGGGGCCGCCCGCCCGGATGTACCGGACCGGTGACCGCGCCCGGCACCTGCCCGACGGCCGCATCGAGGTGCTCGGCCGGATGGACCGACAGCTCAAGCTGCACGGCTACCGGATCGAACCGGGCGAGATCGAGGCGGCGCTGCTGGACCTGGCCGAGGTACGGGCCGCCGCGGTGGCCGAGCGCGCGGGACGGCTCGTCGCCTGGGTGGTGCCGGACGCCTCGGCGGGGCAGGCCGGGCCCGACCCGCTGCGCGCCGCGCTGCGCCGGGTGCTCCCCGCCTACATGGTTCCCGAGGCCGTCGTCACGCTCGACGCGCTGCCGCTGAACCCGGCGGGCAAGACCGACCTGGCCGCCCTGCCCGACCCCGCCGACCCGACCGACCTGCCCCCGTCCGACCGGCCCCCGGCCGCGCCGGAACCCGCCGACGCCGGGGAGTTCGCGCCCGAGGCGGCGCTGGCCAAGATCTTCCAGGACGTCCTCGGGGTACCGGAGGCCGGCCCCGACGCCGACTTCTTCGCCCTGGGCGGCGACTCCCTGCGGGCCATGCGCCTGGCCTCCCGGATCCAGGCCGAGTTCGGGGTGGAGCTGGACTTCGACATGCTCTTCGAACAGCCGACCGTCCGCACCCTGGCCGCGGGCCTCACCGCGGCCCGGCGGACCCCCGAGGGGCAGGACCCCGCGGAAGACAGCCCCACCCCGCCGACGCCGGACGGCGACACCTGAGCCCGGCGGCCGCACCCGCGCCGGGGCGGGTGTGGCCGGGACCCGTCATCCCCGCGGGGGACCCGGGTCGACTGCGCGGGTGATTACCCGTCCTCGCGGAACGAGGAGGGTGGGGGCATGCCGATCAAGCTCGTCCACGCAGCCCCTTCCGTCAGCGACACCCGGCGGCCCGCCCCCCGCTGGGCGCTGCGGACCGCCCACCTGACCCCGCTGCTTCTCCTGCCTTCGTGCCTGTGGCGGCTGCCGTTCGCCTTCCACTTCGAGATGGGCCAGATCCCCGACGCGACCCCGCCACCCCTGTGGATCAGCGTCCCGTACGTCTTCGGCCTCAGCGTGCTCACGGAGGTGGCGGCTCTGCTGTGCGTCGGCCTGGTACGCGGATGGGGCGAGGTCGTCCCCGCCTGGGTCCCCGCCGTCGGCGGCAGGCGCATCCGTCCGGCGGCGGTGATCGTCCCGGCGGCGGCCGGCGGGCTCCTCCTGACCACCGTCTCGGTGATGATGGCGCTCACCTGGGTCGGCGTCATCGACGGCACCGGCTACCGGAACGTTTGGTGGGAGACGCTGGCGAAGCTGTGCATCGGCCCGGTCGCCCTGTGGGGCCCGATGACGCTGGCCCTGACCTGCGCCTACTACGTCCGCCGCTGCCGCCCCTGGTGATCGAGGCGCCCGACCCCGAGCCGGTCGGCGGCCGGGAGGGGTCCCGGCCGCGGCGCGGTTCAATGGCGGCCATGATGCGCAGAACGTCACCCACCGTCACCGCCGTCGTGGCCGCCGTCGTCCTCGCCGCTCTCACGTCGTGTTCCTCGGATTCCTCGGACGGCTCCTCCGACGAGGCCCGGCCCGGCGGGTCCGGCTCCCACGCGTCGGCGTCGGACCCCGCGCGGACTCCCGGGGAGAGCACCACGCCGTCGCCCTCCCCGACCGGGCCCTGCGCCGACGGGACGTGTGAGCTGAAGGTCGCCGTGGGGGACACCGTCGCGGTGCCGGAGAAGTACGGCCTCGGGCCGATCGAGGTGACGGCGATCACCGGCGACGAGGTCGAGATGGTCGCGCCCCTGACGGGGTCCGGCTACAGCGTCACCGGCTGTTCCGGTGGCGGCGGCGTGTCCTCCGACGGCAGCGGCGGCGTCGGGCTCCGCTGCGCCGAGGGACCCGCCGCGACCATCAACGACACCATGAGCCTGAAGGTCGTCGACGTCCTCGGCAAGACCGCCGTCCTGCGCATCCAACCCGCCGGGTGACGTCCGCCCCGGCCCGGGTCACAGCACCGTCCGCCGCAGCGTCAGCCGGATGTCGCCGTTCTCGTCCTGCTCCTCGGTGAGGATGTCGTAGCCGTGCTCCTCGGCGAAGGAGCGCGCGCTCTCGTGGCCGTAGGTCTGGGTGAGGCGCCGCAACCAGTCGGCGTCGTAGCGGTTGCGGTCGTAGTCGCTGATGACGGCCTGGAAGGTGCCGTCGGCGGCGCGGGCGAAGCCGATGTCGTTGCTGAGCCGGCCGATGTGGGCGCGGCGGATGATGACCTCGGCGGCCTGGGGGCGGCGGTCCCCCTGGTAGCCGTAGAGGTGCTGCGGCTCGTCGTGGGCCTCCACCTCCCGGAAGCCGAGCCGGTGCAGGGCGCGGACGAGGATGTCGCGGTCGCGCAGGGCGGTGCGGACCCGGGTGTAGTGGGACATGGTCGAGCTCCTCTCAGGCGAGCCGGACGATGGGCTGGCGGTCCAGGACCCAGATGCCGCGTTCCAGGTCGTAGGCGGAGACGGTCAGGCGTTTGTGGGTGTCGACGCGGAAGTCCACGCGGAAGCGGTCCACGCCCGCCCTGGCCGGGGGAGTGGCCTCGAGGAAGGTCGGGTTGTCCTCGTTGAGCCACACCTGGGAGCGCTCCTGGCGGTGCTGGGGGGTGACCGCGACGGCGCGGGCGCCGCCGCCGGCGTCGAAGACGAGTTCCAGGTCGGCGCCGGCGTCCCGGTAGGTGGCGTGGGCGAGCTCGTAGATGGCCAGGCCGAGGTTGCGCTGCCCGTCGCGGACGGCTTTGACGGTGAGGGTGCGGACCGGCTCCGGGGTCGGGTAGGTGCTGCCCGCGCGGACCAGCGTCTCGAACTCGTAGGCGCCGGTGTCCCGGTTGACGTGCCGGATGGCGTAGTCGTGCTGGATGTGGTCGTGGAGCTCGTGGCCCCCCGCGATCCCGGCGGCGCCCGCGGCCACGGCCTCCAGCGGGCGGTCCAGGCGCAGCACGTCCGGCGGGAACTGCCAGCGCAGCAGGTCCTGCACGGCGGGGATCAGGCTGCTGCCGCCGACCAGGAACACCTGGGCGATCTCGTCGGCGGGGAAGCCGGCCGCCGACGCGGTGTCCAGGGTCCTGCGCAGCACCCTGCCCACCCGGCCGAGCACGTCCTTGTCCCGCAGCAGCGCCTCGAACCCGGCGCGGGTGACCTCCGCGCGGTAACTCTCCCCCGTCACCGGGTCGCCGGCCGCCACCACCGCCGACGTGCCGTGCGTGAGCGCGGTCTTGGCCGCCTCCGCGGAGTCGAGCAGCCGCCGGAAGACGCGGTTGTACAGGGCGGTGTCGCCCAGCGGCACGCCCGCCCGCTCGGCGGCGTGCTCGGCCAGCAGGGCGTCGATGTGGTTGCCGCCCAGGTCGGCGCCCGCCTTGGCGATCACCCGCACCCCGGCGCCGCCGTCCGCCCCGGACGGCTCGCGGACGCGCACCACGGAGACGTCCAGCGTGCCGGCGCCGAAGTCGAAGACGAGGAAGGTGTCGCCGGGGCCGAGCCGGGCGCTGTAGCCGACGGCGGCCGCCGTGGCCTCGTCCACCACCCGCAGCCGGGACACGCCCGCGCTCTCGCCGACCTCGCGGACCAGCCAGTCCCGGTAGGTGTCGAACGCCTCCACGGGCGCGGTCGCCACGACTTCCAGGTCGTCGGTGCCCACGGCGAGCGCGGCCGCGGCCATCACGTCGCCGAGGAACCGCGTCGCCGCCTCCCGGTTGCTGACGCGGCGGGCGCCCACCGCGCGGGGGATGTCCACGGACTGCCCGGTGACGCTGCTCTTGGTGGACCGGAACACCTCCACGTCCGGGTCGGCGAACAGCTCGGAGTCGCGCGCGACGGCGGCTCCGGTCCAGCGGCGGTCACCCGTGGCGCCGAACGCGATCAGCGAGGGTATGACGCGCTGCCGCACCCCGGGGGCGCCCTCGCGGAGCAGGTCGAGGCCGTCGAGGGGGACCGGCTCGCCCCGGTCCAGGGCGTGGTCCCAGCGGGCGACCACGGTGTTGGCGGTGCCGAAGTCGATGCCGATGCGGGTCGTCATGGGGGTGGTCACTCCTCGTCACAGGCTGATGTCGTACTCGCCCGCGGACAGCGTGGCGGCGTCGACGGTCCCGAGCTCGATGTCGAAGCGGAAGCGGTGCGCCAGCACGTCGTGCAGCAGGCCGAGCAGGGACCGCGCCGCCGGGGGGAACGCCCCCGCCGCGCGCATCCCGGCGACCACGTGCAGGTCCGCGGGGACGCAGTTCACCAGCGGCCTGGCGGCGAGCCCCGGCACCGCCCACACCCGCAGGTCGTACAGGTCGGTGAACCCCTTGGCGTAGCCGATCGCCAGGTACTCCCCGCCCGGGGAGAGGTGGGCGCTGGTGGCACCGCGGACGGCGGTGTCGGACGACAGCACCGGCTCGAGGGTGCCCGCGTCGAGGACGGCGATCCGCCCGGCGCGGTCCACCAGCACGACCTCCCTCCGGTCGGGCAGCGCCTCGAGCCCGCACACGTCGCCCGCGCTGACCGGCCCGGGCAGCAGCGCGTCCCCGTCGCGGCGCAGCACCTGCACCGTGCCGCGCTTGCTCGCCACGACCAGCGTGTCGGGGCCGGTGAACACGGCGCGGCCGACCACCATCCCGGCGTCGCCGCGCGCCAGCACCGCACCTGCGGCGCCCGTGACGGTCAGACCGCGGCCCAGCACCGCCAGGCGCCCCGACCCCAGGTGCGCGGTCACCGCCCTGGGCCAGTCCTGCCGCGGGTCGAGGCCGAGCTCGGCCACCGGGACGGTGCGCACCGTGCCGTCCGGCGCGCCGAGCAGCACACGGCCGGCGCGGGTGCCACCGGCGAAGCGGCCGTCCGCCCCGGCCAGGGCGAGTGAGGTGACGGGTCCCGGCTCCCGGTGCAGCTCGGTGGCCGCGCCGTCGGAGCAGCGCAGCAGCCGGCAGGCGGTGTCCCCGTTGTTGCTGCGCTCCGCGGCCACGAAGGCGCCGCCGCCGGTGTGCACCACGTACCCCACCGAGGCGTGGAACCGCTCGTACCGCTCCACCAGCCGCCCCTGCGCCAGATCGACGACGCCCGCGACCCGGTTGGTGCCCGCGACCGCGAGCAGGGGCGCGTCCGGCGCGAACGACACGGAGTTGACCCGGCCGTGGAACATGATGCGGGCCTGCCGGGGGAAACCGGGCCGGTGCAGGCTCAGCTCGTCCACGCCCGCGCGCACCGCCGCCGGGTCGGTCGCGCGCATCCGCTCGAAGACCCGGCGGTCGTCCTCGCCGGCGGGCACCCAGGCCCCGAACAGGTCCATCAGGCCCAGCCCCATGGACAGGGGCAGGTCCTGCACCACGCGCCACAGCTCCGCCCACTCCCCGCGCTCGGCGAGGTGCCGGGCCAGCCAGGCGGCCTCGTCGCCGCTCAGCTCCGAGATCCGATCCCGCCGGTTCCGGCTCACCAGCACCCGCAGCAGGTCCGCGGCGCCGCCGGAGCGCATCGCCGTCTGGAGCCGGGTCCGGGTCGCGGAGTCCGCCGTGGAGTAGGCCAGCTCCAGCATCCGGCCGTCCGGGTCCAGGCCCCGGTAGTGGTGGAGCTGGCCGGTCAGCAGGAAGAACGTCACCCGCCGCACCGGGTCCCTCGGCGCCAGGCGGTGCTCGGCGCAGAACGGGACGAGCGCCGGCTCGTCGATGGCGGCCGCGCAGACCGCCTCGGTCAGCTCGGCGTCGCGTGCGGCCAGGATCGCGCGGCGCGCCGCGGCCCCGACGGGGTGGTTCCGCCGGGCGGCCGCCGCCAGCAGCGGCCGGCGCAGGGCCGGGGCGGCGAGCTCGGCGGGGCCGGGCTCCAGCGCGACGAGGGCGTAGCCGCGCTCCGGCTCCCGCGGGGGCGGGACGCGCCACGCGGTCAGGGCCGCCCAGAGCCGCTCGTCCGGCGAGCGCAGCCACGACGACCACAGGACCTGGAGGGCCTGGGCGGGCGGCGGCGCGGGGTTGCGCAGCAGCAGGCCGGGCACGCCGGGGCCGTGCCCGGCCGGTGCCGCGATCCCGGCGAGGAAGCGCCCCCACAGCGCGTCGAGCAGCGGCCCCGCGGCGGTCAGGCAGGTGTGCTCGGCGGCCGCCCTGACCGCCGGGTCGGTGTCCGCGAGCAGGTCGCCCGCCGCGATGGCCTGCCCGGGGGGCAAGTGCTCGGCGAGCCGCCCGTGCAGCGCGGCGGTGAGCAGCCGGGCCCTCCCGTGCGGCGCCAGCGCCCCCGTCTCCAGGACGACCTCGCGCAGTTCGGTGTCGCGGGACGCCGCCCAGACCTCGGCGAGCAGCGTCCTCGCGCCGTCCCGCAGCGTGTGGTCGGCGTCCCGCGCCACCTCCGCCAGCAGGGCCAGCACCACCCGGTCGCCGTGCCCCGCGGCCTCGCGCAGCCGCTCCCAGGCCTTCGCCGCCCGGCGGCGGCGCCACCGCCCGCCCGTCCCGCCCGCCGCCCGCGCCCACCGGGCGGCCTTGCGCTCGTCGATCATCCGCACTGCCCCCCGCGCGCCCGAAGCTACGTCAGTTCCAGCCGCACCTGGGCGTGCACGGCGCGTTCGGCCTCCGCGAACGACGCGGACCGGGCCCGCCCGTCCCGCAGCCAGGTGCGCAGGTGCTCCACGGTCTCCCGCTGGGAGCGGCTGAGCGGGACGAGACGGCCGATCGCCTCCGCGACGTCGGCGGTGGTGATGTCCCGCTCCTCGGCGAACGCCCGGTACATCGCGTCCACCACGGCCTGCTCCAGTTCGGCGCCCACATACCCGTCGGCCAGCCGGGCCAGCTCGGCCACGTCGAACCGCGCCGGGTCGCGGCGGCGCTTGCGCAGGTGCACCACGAGGATCTCCCGCCGCTCCGCCTCCGTCGGCAGGTCCAGGAAGAACACCTCGTCGAACCGGCCGCGCCGCAGCATCTCCGGCGGCAGCGCGGTGACGTCGTTGGCCGTGGCGACGACGAAGACCGGCTTGGTCTTCTCCTGCATCCAGGTCAGCAGCGTGCCCAGGACGCGCTGGGCCGTGCCGCCGTCACCGCCGCCGCCGACCGCGAACGACTTCTCCAGCTCGTCGATCCACAGCACGCACGGCGCCACCGTGTCGGCTAGGGCCAGCGCTTGGCGCACCCGCTCCTCCGACTCGCCGACCAGCGACCCGAACAGCGCGCCCACGTCCAGGCGGAGCAGCGGCAGCCGCCACATGCCGCCGATCATCTTCGCGGTGAGGCTCTTGCCCGTGCCGGGGATGCCGATGAGCGCCATGCCCTTGGGCGCGGGCAGCCCGTACTTCGCCGCCTCCTCGCCGAAGGCGCGCTCGCGCAGGGTGAGCCAGCGCTTGAGCGCCTCCAGCCCGCCCACGTGGTCGGGGGTCTCCTCGGCGGAGACGAAGTCCAGGGCGCGCGAGGCCCGGATGACCGCCTTCTTCTCGGCCAGCACCGCGCCGATGCCCCGGTCGTCGAGCACCTGGTCCCGCACGATCGCCTTGGCGAACGCGCGCCGCGCCTGGGTGGACGTCAGCCCGAGCGCCGCCTGGGCGAGGCGGGCCCGCCCGTGGACCGTCAGCTCGCTGCGCACCCCGCTGTTCTGGCCGATCAGCGACTCCAGCTCGGCGCGCAGCGCGTCCGCGTCCGGCAGCGGCAGCTCCAGCACCACCGCGTCGTCGCCGAGCTCGCGCGGCACCTCCCGGGTGGGCGCGGTCACCACCAGGGACGCGCCGGTGTACAGCAGGTCGTGGGCGAGGTTGCGCACCTTGCGCCGCACGACCGGGCTCTTGGACCAGAACTCGTGGAAGTCCTTGAGCACATACAGGTCGCGGCGGCCCGGCCTCGCCTTCACCAGCTCCGCGATCTTCTCCAGGGCCCGCTCGGGAGTGGGCGCCTGCGGCAGCGACGCGCCGGACGCGGAATGGAAGCCGTCGGCGACGTCCCAGCTCACCAGGTCCGCGGAGGCGTCCCGCTCCCGGCGCACCGCGTCGAGCACCGCGAGCGCCCGCTGCTCCTCCACGGTGACCAGCACCAGCAGCGGCACCCTGGCCCGCAGATAGAGCCCGATCTCCCGCTCGATCGTCACGGTGTGCCGTCCTCCTCCGTCTCCCATGCCCGCATGCCCGTCCGCACGATCGAGCCGTCCGCGCCCACGACCAGTTCCGCCTCCGGCACCTCGCCCACCTCCGCGGCGGAGTACCGGCCGGTCAGCGCCCAGTACCGCTTGTTGGACGAGCCGCGCAGCCCCGACCCCAGCCGCAGCGCCGCGTTGAACCGGCCGGCGACGACCAGGTCGGCGTCGGCCACCGCCGCGGCGCGGCGCGGATCGGCCCGCACCTCGTCCTCGGTGAACCCGGTCAGCACGATGATCCCGAGGTCCGACCGCCGCCGCAGCGCCGCGCAGAACCCGGCCACGGACTCCGGCTGCTCCAGCGGCTCACCGCCGGTGAGGGTCACCCCCTCGATGCCGTCCGTGGCGAGAACCTCCCGCACCACCTCGCCGACGGACGCCACCCGGGGCGCCACCGCGGTGTGCGTCAACGGGTTGAAACACCCCGCGCAACCCAGCGAGCACCCCTGACTCCACACCACGAACCGCACCCCGGGACCGTTGGCCCTGCTGCGCGGCAGCGTCGCGTGCAGCCGCCACGAGCGAGCGCCTAGTGCCACAGCCGGTCCTGCTGCTCCTCGCCGGTCTCCGTGTACGCATCGGCGGTGAGCTCCTGCTCCTCGACATCGCCGCCGAGCCGCTCGACCAGGTCCCGCGTCAGGTCCAGACAGCCCGTGCCCTCGACCCCTTGGACGTGCACCTCGACCCGCCCGTCGGGCCGGACCGTCACCTCGACGATCTCCTCACCCACCCGCGCCCCCCGCTCCGGCAACCGATGACCGCTCCGGCCACTGTAGGGTCCCCACCCTGCCACGTCAGCGGCCGCGGGCAGGCGGGATCCGCTCGATCGGGCCGCTCCCCCCGCACGCCTCCTGCCGCCTCACGCCCGCGGCGCGTCGGCCCGCCCGCCCGCTCACGGGACGCCTGACCGTCCGTGACCACCGACCGTCCATGACGGCCCGTCACGGGAACCGGGCGCCGTTGTCAACGGCGCGGCCCGGGGGCCGGGTCCCGGCGGCCGCGCGCGGCGACGACCGCCGGCACGGTGGCCAGCGCCAGGACGCCGCCGCCGACGGCCAGGAGCGGATAGCCGGCGGTCGCGACGACCAGGCCGGAGGCCATACCGCCCGCGGCGCCCGCGACGGCGATGGAGACATCCACCAGACCCTGGGTCCTGGCCCGGGTGGCCAGGGGCAGGGCGTCGGTGACGATCGCGGTGCCGCTGACCAGGCCGAGACTCCAGCCCGCGCCCAGCAGCGCGAGAGCCACCGCGAAAGCGGCGGCGGAACCACCGTCGGCGCCGGCGGCGACGATCCCGGCCGCCAGCAGGACCGGCGCGGAGGCGGCGGCGACGGCGAGCGGGCCGTACCGGTCGACGAGCCGGCCGGACAGCGGCGCGGTCAGGTACATCGCCCCGACATGGATCGCGATGACGAGACCGGAGGCGGCGGATCCGTGGCCGTGGTCCTGCATGTGCACCGGCGTCATCGTCATGATCGCGACCATCACGAGCTGGGTGAGCACCATGACCAGCGCTCCCGCCGCCACACCGGGGCGGCGCCGTCCGGCCGCCGGCCGCGCCCGCCCGTCGGCGTCGCCCGGGCGCCCCGGCGCCGCGGCGGCCCGCTCGGCCTCCAGGGCGCGGGCCAGCAGCAGCGGGTCGGGACGCAGCCAGACGGCCAGGATCAGCGCGGCCGTCGCGTAGGCGGCACCGGAGACGAGGAACAGCCCGGCCGGCCGGGGGATGCCCAGGGCGTGGGCGAGGTCGCCCGCGGGCGCGGCGAGATTGGGGCCGGCCACGCCGCCGAGGGTGGTGGCGACCAGCACGGTGGACAGGGCGCGGGCGCGGTGCTCGGGAGCCGCCAGGTCGGCACCGGCGTAGCGGGCCTGGAGGTTCGTGGCCGAACCGGCGCCGTAGACGAACATCGCGGCGAACAGGAGCACGGAGCTGCCGGTGGCGGCTGCGGCGATGACACCCGCGCTGCCGACGGCACCGGCCAGGTACCCGGCGGCGAGACCGGGGCGACGGCCGCGCGCCTGGGAGACGCGGCCGACCGCGACGGCCGCCAGCGCGGAGCCCGCGGTGGACAGGGCGCTGAGCGCTCCGGCGAGGCCGGTGGAGCCGAGCATGTCCAGCGCGAGCAGGGCCCCGACGGTCACCCCCGCCGCCAGCCCCGCGCCGCTGAGGACCTGAGCGGCCATCAGCACGGTCAGGACGCGGCGCTGGGCCGCCCGGGACCGCGGCGGATCCTGGAGCCGAGCGGGCACGGCGGTCGTCACGGGAGGGCTCCTTCGCCGGGCGCGGCCCGGCCGGACGGCGCCGGCGGTCGTCCGGCGCGGTCAGTCCCGGTCACAGAAGTCCAGACGGTCCAGCAGCCCGGCGTCGGTGAACGCGGCGACCAGGGCGTCACGGCCCTCGGTGAAGTGCGCCCAGCCCTCGTAGTGGACGGGGACGACCCGGCGGGCGCCGAGGATCCGGGCGGCGTCGGCGGCCTGCGCGCTGTCCAGCACGATCGGCGCGCCGTCGAACAGGACGGAGAAGCGGGGAGCCCCGGCGAACAGGATGGCGGTGTCCACCGGGCCGAACCGCGCGGCGATCTCCTGGACCGCGTCGAGCGAGGCGTTGTCGCCGCTGACGTGGACGGTGGGCAGTCCCTCCCCGGTCAGGACGAACCCGACGACCTGGCCGGTGGCCGCTTCGACGTCCTCCCGCGCGCCGGGCCCGTGCAGGGCGGGCACCCCCGTGACGGTGATCGTGCCGCCGCCGGGGCGGTCCAGTTCGATCGACTCCCAGTCGGCCAGCCCCCTGGCCCCCGCCCCCAGGCGTCGTCCGCCGCCGGGCGTGGTCAGGGTCAGCGGGACGTCGGCGAGCAGCGCCCGGCCGGACTCGTCCAGGTTGTCGGGGTGCTCGTCGTGGGAGAGCAGCACCACGTCGATCCGGCCGAGGTCGGACGGCGCGGCGCAGGGCGACGCCGTCTTGGTCAGCCGGCCGCCCGGCACCTCGTAGTCGCGGGGCTGGTCGAAGGTGGGATCGGTCAGGAACCGCAGGCCGCCGTACTCGAAGAGGGCGGTCGGGCCGCCGAGGACGCGGATGGGGATCCGCCGGGTGGTCGTGCCGGTGTCAGTCATCAAAACCTCACGGATGGGGGTCGCTTTATCCGTGAAGGACGCTAACGTTCATCACGGATGAGCGCAAGCCGTACCATGAGAGTCATGAGCGAGACCCCGACCGCCGCATCCGTGCCTCCGCCCGCGCCGGGGGCGGAGGACCACCTCGCCCTCGACTTCGTCAACACCGCGATCGCGCTGCCCGGAGGTCACTTCGTCGACCTCCTCGGCACCCCCGGGGCCGCGAACCGGTGGCTCACGGAACACGGCCTCGCGCCGGCCGGCGCCGGGGTGCAGGAGATGTGCGCGGCGCAACTGCGCTCCATGCGCGAGCACGTCAGAGCCCTGTTCGCCGCCCGCGTCGCCGCCCTGCCCGCGCTGCCCGCCGCGCTGTCCGCCGTCAACGACGCCCTGGGCAGAGCCCCCACGGCCCCCCTGCTGTACTGGGACGAGAAGAACGGCCCCTACCGCGCCGCGCCGTGCCCCACCAACGAGATCCTCGACCGCGCGCTCGCGACCCTCGCCGCCGACGCGGCCGACCTCCTCACCGGCCCCGACGCCGACCGCCTCACCGCCTGCGACTCCACCCCCTGCAACCGCTACCTGCTGCGCCGCGGGCGCCGCCACTGGTGCTCCACCCGCTGCGGCGACCGCGCCCGCGCCGCCCGCGCCTACGCCCGCCGCACCCAGCCCAAACCGAACTGACGCCCGCGCGCCCCCGCGCCGCCCGCCCGCACCCGTGTAGCGGACCGTACGACTCGCTACACTCCCGGGCGTGAGGCAGATCAAAGTCCGGGTGGACGGGCGCCACCGGTTCCCGGCCGCCGGGGCGCACTTCACCGACGCCTTCGGCCCGGCGTTCGCGGAACAGTCCGGCTCCGCTCCCGACACGGCCCGTCCCGGAAGCCGCCGCGGGCGGGCGGCGTGATCGTCCGCATCGACCGTGCGTGGCTGCTGGACCTCGCGCACGCGCACATCCCCGGCGACCCCGATGTGACCGACTTCGGCACCCTCGCGGCCGCTGTGGCACGCCACGCCGACACGGTGCTGGAGGTGCCGGTCTACGCCGAGGCGCACCACCGGGCCGCGGCCCTGATGCACCAGCTCGTGCGCGTACCGGCGCTGGAGTGGGCCAACGAGTTGTTCGCCGCCGTCGTCGCGGCCTCCTACCTGACCGTGAGCGGCGCGACCGTCACCGTCCCGCCGAAGCGGGCCGCGGCCCTCGCCGACCGGATCGACCGGGAGAACCTGAGCGTGCGCCAGATCGCCGACGAGCTCAGAGGCTGGACCGCCACCTGACGCCACACGCGGCGGGGATGCCGAACCGCGGCCGAGCACGCGGCCGTTCGCCCGTCCGGCCAGGGCCAGCGCGGTGGGGGAGGAGGTGACGGCAGGTGGTGCGGGCGGGCAGCGCGGAGGCGGTCGCGTCGGCGGAGCGCGGTGCGATGAGCGAGGCGGACCTGGAGGCGGTGTTCGACGCTGACTACGCGTACTCCATGCGCGCCGACCACACCCCGCACGCCGCCACCACCACACCGCACCACCGCCTGCGTCCGCTGAGCGCGCGGCCCGCCGGGAACCGTGGCCCTGGGCCGGTCGGCGCCGCCTCGGCGCGCAGGGCCGCCGCCGGCCGAGCGGGTGCCCCCTACGGCGACGCCGACTCGCCGCTGATCTCCGGGGCGGCGCGGCGCAGTTCGGCCAGGACGCCGCGCACGGCGCGGCGGGCCGTGGCCTCGGGCCGGCACAGGACGTCGATGTGGCGGCGCGCGTGCACGCCCCGCAGAGGACGCAGCACGACCTCGGGGTGGCGCCGGGCGGTCCAGCGGGGCAGCAGGGCCAGCCCGCCGCCTGCGGCGACGACCTCTGCGGCGACCGAGAACTCGTTGATGCGGTGCACGATCCCGAGGCGGCGGTTCGCGGCGGCGGCGATCGCCTCGACGGTCGCCATCAGCGGAAAGCCGTCGTGCACGGTGATCCACGGCTCGGCGGCCACGTCCGCCGGGGTGAGCGACGGCCGGGCGGCCAGCGGGTGACCGGCGGGCAGGGCCACGTCGAGCGGCTCGTGCAGCAGCGAGGTGACGGCGACCGTGCGCGGCCACGGCGGCGCGTGGTCCAGGCGGTGGGCGAGCACCAGGTCGTAATCCCGGGTGAGGCGGGGGAAGTGCTCCTGGGCGACGTCCTCGTCCGCCAGGCTCAGGCGCGGTCCTGGCGGCCCGTCGGGCCGGGCGGACAGCGCCCGTTGCAGGTGCGGGAAGAACACCGACGCGGCGCTGTGGAACGCCGCCACCGCCACCTCGCCGTCACCCCGGTCGGTGAACTCCTCCACCGCGTGCCGGGCGCGGGCCAGGGCGGTCTCCACCTCGATCGCCGCGTCGGCCAGCGCCCGTCCGGCGGGCGTGAGAACCAGGCGGCGCCCCTGGCGTTCGGTCAGCGGCACCGGGATGGCGCGTTGCAGGAGCCGCAGTTGCTGGGAGATCGCCGACGGGGTGACCAGCAGCGCCTCCGCGACCGCGGTGACGCTGCCCAGTTCGCCCAGTTCCCGCAGGATGCGCAGTTGTCGCTCGTCCACGGAACCACACGATACCCCGACGGTGTAGCGTCACTGAAAGATCCTTTCAGGAACTCGTTCTGGGCTTTATCTTCCAGGTGGGGCACCGTGAGGGACGTGTCAACCCGCCGAACCGACGTGGTGCTGCTGCTGGTCGCCCTCGTGTGGGGTTCCAGCTACCTCGCCGCCAAGTCAGCCACCACCGCCCTGCCCGTCCTCGTGGTGCTCTTCTGGCGCTACGCCCTGTCCGTGCCGGCCTGCCTGGCGCTCGCCGCCGCGACCCGGCGGAGCCCCGGCGCCGCCCCGTGGTCCGGGGGGAACCTGCGGGCGGGCACCCTGCTGGGGCTCACCCAGGCGGCGGTACTGGTGCTGGAGACGTACGGTGTCGCGCACACCTCCGCCGCCAATGCCGGACTGATCATCAGCCTGACGATCGTCCTGACGCCGCTGCTGGACCGGTCGGGTCACCGGTCCGGCCTGCCGCCGCGCTTCTACGCCGCCACCGCGCTGTGCGTGCTCGCGGTGGGCCTGCTGATGTCCGGGGACCACCTGGCCGCGCCCCGCGGCGGCGACCTGCTGATGCTGGCCGCGGCGGTGGTGCGGGCGGGGCACGTGATCCTGGTCGGGCGGCTGGCGAAGGGCTGTGACCCGCTACGGGTGACAGCCGTCCAGACGGCGGTGGGCACGGCGCTGTTCGCGGTGCCGGCCGCCGCCGCCGGCGGCCTGCCGGCGCTCGCGGCCACGGACGCGCACACCTGGGCCGTGCTGGCGTACCTCGCGTTGGGATGCAGCGTCTTCGCGTTCGTGGCGCAGACGTGGGCCGTGCAGCGCACTTCGCCGAGCCGGGCCAGCCTGCTGCTGGGCACCGAGCCGGTGTGGGCCGTCGTGACGGGTGTCGCCCTGGGCGGCGAACACCTCACCGCGCTGACCGCCGCCGGCGCGGGCCTGATGATCACCGCCACCTACTGGGGGCAGGCCGTCGAACAGACCCACAGGACAGGAACCGTCGCGGACTCGGCGACACCTCCTGACCACCACCTGACCCGGCCACCACCTGACCGGGCCACCACCTGACCCGGTCACTACCTCTGCCCGCTGTTCACGCCCGACGCAGCGCGGAGCGGCCCGCGAAGCGCGCCGAGTCGCCCAGTTCCTCTTCGATCCGGATCAGTTGGTTGTACTTCGCCGTGCGGTCGGAGCGGGAGAGCGAGCCGGTCTTGATCTGGCCGCAGCCGGTCGCCACCGCCAGGTCCGCGATGGTGGTGTCCTCGGTCTCGCCCGAGCGGTGCGACATGACGGCCGTCCAGCCCGCCCGGTGGGCCGTGGCCACCGCGGTCAGCGCCTCGGTCAGGGTCCCGATCTGATTGACCTTGACCAGGATCGAGTTGCCGACGCCGGTGCGGATGCCCTCGCGCAGCAGCGTCTCGTTGGTGCAGAACACGTCGTCGCCGGTGAGCTGGCAGCGGTCGCCGACGCGGGCGGTCAGCTCGCGCCAGCCGTCCAGGTCGTTCTCCGCCATCGGGTCCTCGATGGAGACGACCGGGTAGGCGTCGATGAGCTTGGCCAGGTGGTCGGCGTGCTCGGAGGGGGTGCGGCGCACCCCCTCGCCCGCGTAGTCGTACATCCCGTCGCGGAAGAACTCCGACGACGCCGGGTCCATGACCAGGCCGATGTCCGTGCCGGGGCGGTAGCCGGTGCGCTCGATGGCGGCCATCACGAAGTCGAGCGCCTCCTCGGCGGTGCGCAGCGCGGGCGCGAAGCCGCCCTCGTCGCCGACGCCCGTGGAGTGCCCGGCGGCCAGCAGATCGCGGCGCAGGGTGTGGAAGACCTCGCTGCCCATGCGGACGGCTTCGGCGAAGGTGTCCGCGCCCACGGGCGCGATCATGAACTCCTGGAAGTCCAGCGGATTGTCGGCGTGGGCGCCGCCGTTGACGATGTTCATCATCGGCAGCGGCAGGAGGTGGGCGTCGGCGCCGCCGAGGTGGCGGTAGAGGGGCTGGCGGTGGGCCGCCGCGGCGGCCTTGGCCGCGGCCAGGGAGACGCCGAGGATCGCGTTGGCGCCGAGCCGGGACTTCGTGGCGGTGCCGTCGAGGGCGACCAGCGCGGCGTCGAGACCCGCCTGGTCCGCCGCGTCCCGGCCGCGCACGGCCGCCGCGATCTCCCCGTTGACGTGGGCCACCGCGCGGTCGACGCCCTTGCCGTGCCAGCGCGCGGGGTCTCCGTCGCGCAGTTCCACGGCCTCCCGGGCACCGGTGGAGGCCCCGGAGGGGACAGCCGCGCGCCCCAGGGAGCCGTCCGCCAGGACGACGTCGACCTCGACCGTGGGATTGCCCCGGCTGTCGATGATCCGGCGGGCGGTGACGGTCTCGATGGCGGCGTCGCCGGTTCCGACTGCCTTCGCGGACATGGGGGGTCCTTCCGTTGTCGTGTGCCGTGGCCCCGACTGCGACAACGCTGGCGCTGAGCCCGACGAGACCAAACCCTACAGCAATGCTGCTCAGTTTACCTGAGCAGTTTGACTGAGCAGTTTGTCTGCTCAGTTTTGCTGAACAGGGACACTGAACAGCATCACTGCACAGCGTCGCTGCACAGGTCGGGTGCACAGCCTTGCTGGTCAGCGGGGTAAAGTGCCCTATGCCCACCTCGGAAGCCGCCGCCATCGCCGCCGAACTGCGCACCGCGATGGGCAAGCTCACCCGACGCGTCAAGCACGAGGACCGCATCCCGCTGGGCCAGGTCGCCGTGCTCGGCGCACTCGACCGCAACGGCCCCATGACCACCAGCGACCTCGCCGCCGATCAGCGCGTACGCCCCCAGTCGATGGCCCGGACGGTGGGGCTGCTCATGGAACAGAACCTGATCACGCGCCGGGCCCACCCCACGGACGGCCGCAAGTCGCTGGTCGAGCTGACGGACGCGGGCCGGGCCGCGCTCGAGGCGGAACGCGGCCGCAGGGCCGGTTGGCTCGCGCAGGCCATCGAGGCCGAACTCACCGCCGAGGAACGGGCGCTGCTGGCCCGCAGCGCCGCCCTGCTGGAACGGCTCGCCACACGCCACTAGGGTCTGTCCGGAACGCTGATCCGGCTCGTGGGGCGATCTCGGTGTCGTGGGGGCAGGGAGGGGCCGTGAGCGGGGACGATCCGCACATCCATGTGGAGTCGAAGGTGGTGCGCGGCGATGCCGCCGTCCGCAATGTGATGGCGTCCACGTTCGGTCTGGTCGGAGACCTGCCGAGCCGGGTCGTCACTGGATGCGGGCTGCGGGTGCCGTACGCGATGACCTCCCCGCGTCCGGATCGCGTCACCTGCCTCGCCTGCCGTGAGCACGCGCGGCGCGAGCACCTGCGCTTCGCGGAGGAGGTCGAACGCCTGAGCCGCATGCCCGGATCGACCATCGGCCCCGCCCAGGGAAAGCAGGCCGCGGACAGGCATCGCGACCTCGCGCGGAGGTTCTCCGGCGCGGAGGACTGAGTCCGTCCGTACCCGGGGCGGCCGGGGCGGCACCGGCGCGCAACCGCGCGCAGGACGTCCCTCAGGCCAGCCACGCCCGAAGGCGCTCGCCGAGCACGACGTCGTGCGGCAGCCGCTCCAGTTCCTGCGGGTCCACGTCCACGCCCTGCTGCCGGAGGGCGCGGGCCAGGGAGCCCCAGTGGCCGGCGGCCATCTGCTCGTGCGTCAAACCGTCGATCGGCTCGTCCGGCCCGACCACCGTCCGGGCTGTCTCCTCGACGTCCTCGGCCGAGATCCGCCCCCGGATGTCCGTTCCGCCCCAGGAGCTCCAGCCGCGGTCGTCCAGCAGCACCACACCGCGGCCGTCCGCGAGTTGCGCCTCGAGCCGTGCCGACACCGACATCCGCCGGGCGTCCGTGGCGGCGTCGTCCAGATCGACGTCAGTGACCAAGCGGGTCACAACCGTCATGCCGTCCCCCTCGTCCCGCCGGCGCCCGGCGTCGCGCCGGACGGCCACGATATCGAGGCCGTCGCCCCGGCCCGGCGTCGGGTCACGGCACGTTGAAAGACCCCCCGGGAGGGAGTCAGCGCCCGCCCCCGTCGCGCTGTTCCAGTTGGCGGCGCATGTCGAGCAGGTGGTGGCGCAGCTCGTGCAGGGTGTGCACGGCGACCCAGCGCAGTGAGCGCTCCCTGCGCTCGGGATAGGTGTACACCAGTGTGCGTTCCCAGTCGGCGGGAGTCAGCCGGTCGAGGGCGCCGGTGAACAACAGGGCGGCGTCCTGGAGTTGGCGGGCGACATCGGCGGGCTGCTGCCGGGCGTATCCGTCGTGCTCCACCCGTTCGTCGCGCCCCATGGACTCGGCGACCGGCGTGTCACGGCGCCGTGCGGCCAGCACCCGCTCCCGCTGGACGAGCAGCACGTCGCGCATGTGGCAGGCGTATTCGAGAGGCGACCACGTCCGCGGGTCGGAGCGCCGCCGCAGCAGCGACGGTCCGGCGCGCAGCAGGTCGGCGTATTCGCGCGCGTGGCCCTGGGCGAGCAGCGGGACGCCGGGGGCCAGGGCGAGGTCGTACTCGAAGCCGCATTCCGCGCAGACCGTCATGCGCGCACATTAACAACCGTCCCGGCGAGTACGGCCCGCCCGCGCCGGGGCGGCGGCGCCGCCGGTGACGATGTGGGTTCCTCGGGGGCGAGGCGAGGCGTGGCGGACGCGGCAGGGGTTCGATCGTCGGGGCTTCGTCGCCCTGGTGGACGTGACGAGGACCTTGCCGATGTGCCGGCCCGTCGGCGGGCGCTGCCTCCCTCCCGCCCGGCGCCCGTCTCCGCCGCCCGGCGCCCCGTTCCGAACGGGTGGCCGAATTCTGTTGTGGGGACGGGGGAGTCCCTGGACGGCGCGTGGGGTGGCTGCGGATGCTGTGGGGCGGCGTGCGCCGTGCGGGCGTCCGGGACCGGCCGAGGGGGTTGCGGGGATGCGTGTCCAGGTGCTCGGCCCCCTCGGGGTGTGGCACGGCGGGAGGGGGATCGAGCTCGGCACGCCCCAGCAGCGGGCCGTGCTCGGGCTGCTCGTGCTGGCCGACGGCTGCCCGCTGTCCCGCGCGGAGCTCGGCGACGCCCTGTGGGACGGCACCCCGCCCCGCAGCGCCGCCAACCTGATCCAGACCTACGTCAAGCGGCTGCGCCGACTGCTGGAGCCCCACCGCCCGCCCCGCACCCCCAGCGCCGTCCTGCCCAGGGTGGGGGAGGGCTACGCGCTGCGGCTGCCCGAGGACGGCGTGGACCTGCCGTGCTTCCGGCGCCTGACCGGGCAGGCCGAGGCCGCGCACCGGGACGGCGACGCCCGCCGGGCCGCCGCGCTGCTCGGCGAGGCGCTGCGGCTGTGGCAGGGCCCGCCCCTGGCCGACCTGCCGCTCCTGGCCGGCCACCCCGCGCTGGTGGCGCTGGCGGGGGAGCGGCGGGCCGCGGTCGCCAGGTACGGGGAGACGATGATCGCGGCGGGCGCTGCGGCCGAGGCCCTCCCGGCGCTGGCCAGGGCCGCCGCGGAGGCGCCGCTGGACGAGGGCGTGCAGGCCCGCCTGGTCCGCGCCTACGACGCGGTCGGGCAGCGCGACTCGGCCTGCGCGGTCTACCTGGACACCCGGCGCAGGCTGGCCGACGAACTGGGCGTGGACCCCGGCCCCGAACTCACGTCCGCCTACACGGCGCTGCTGCGCTCCGCCCCGGCGGTCCCGACGGCCCCGGCGGCCCCGCCCGCCCCGCGGGCCGCGTCGGCCGAGCCGGTCCCCGCCCCGCCGCTCCCGCACCCGGTGCCCGCCCAGCTCCCCGCCGACGTGTACGGCTTCTGCGGCCGCACCGCGGAACTGCGCGCGCTCGACGACCTGGCCGCGGCCGGCCGGCCCCGGGCGGGCGTCCCGGACCCGCCGGCCGTCGCGGTGGTCTCCGGCACGGCGGGCGCCGGCAAGACCGCGCTCGCCGTGCACTGGGCGCACCGGGTGCGCGAACGGTTCCCCGACGGTCAGCTCTACGTCAACCTGCGCGGCTACGACCCGGACCGGCCCGTGCCGTGGGCCGACGCCCTCACCCGGTTCCTGCGCGCCCTCGGGCTGACCGGCGCCCACATCCCCCTGGACCCGGAGGAGCGGGCGGCCCGGTACCGCACCGAGACGGCGGGCCTCCGCATGCTCGTCGTCCTGGACAACGCCCTGTCCGTGGAGCAGGTCCGCCCGCTGCTGCCCGGCTCCCCGACCTGCGCCGTCCTGGTGACCAGCAGGGACAGCCTGGCCGGCCTCGTGGCCCTGCACGGCGCGGGCAGGCTCGCCCTGGGCCCGCTGCCGCCGGGCGAGGCCACCGGGCTGCTCGACCTGCTCGTCGGGGAGCGGGCCCGCGCCGACCCGGCGTCGTGCGCCGTCCTCGCCGAGCGGTGCGCGCGGCTGCCGCTGGCGCTGCGCGTCGCCGCGGAGCTGGCCGCGTCCCGCCCGGAGACGCCCCTGCCCGCGCTGGTGGCGGAGCTCGCCGACCAGCGGCGGCGGCTGGACCTGCTGGACGCGGGCGGGGACGAGCGGGCCGCCATGCGGTCGGTGTTCTCCTGGTCCTACCGGCACCTGCCGCCCGCCGCCGCCCGCACCTTCCGGCTGCTGTCGCTGCACCCCGGACCGGACGTCGGCGTGCCCGCGACCGCGGCCCTGACCGGGGAGAGCGAGGAGCACACGGCCCGGTCGCTCGGCACGCTCACCCGCGCCCACCTGGTGCAGTCCACCCGCCCCGGCCGCCACACCATGCACGACCTGCTGCGCGCCTACGCCGACGGCCTGTGCCGCGAACTGGACGGCGCCCGCGGCCGCGAGCAGGCCCGCACCCGCCTGTTCGACCACTGCCTGGCGGGCGCCGCCGCCGCGATGGACGCCCTGTACCCGGCCGAGCGGCACCACCGGCCCAGCGAGCCCGGCACCGCCGCCGGGCACCGGCCGCGGGACGCCGCGGCGGCGCGGGCGTGGCTGGACGCCGAACTGCCCGCCCTCGGCTCGCTGTGCGCCGCCGCGGCGGAGGGGCCGCTGCCGGGGCACGCGGTGCGCCTGGCCGCGGTCCTCTTCCGCCACCTCGACGGCGGCCGGCACACCGAGGCGCTGTCGTTCCACACACACGCGCTGCGCGCCGCCGAGCGCACCGGGGACGCGGCGGGCCAAGCGCACGCCCTGACCAGCCTGGGCGCCGTCCACTGGCGGCTCGGCGAGCACCGGTCGGCCGAGGGCCACCTGCGGCGGGCCCTGGCCCTGCACGAGCGCACCGGGGACGTGGCGGGCCGGGCCCGCGCCCTGTCCAACCTGGGCAACGTCCACTGGCGGCTCGGCGACCTGCCCCGCGCCGCCGACTGCCACCGGTGGGCGCTGAAGCTGTACGAGGCGGCAGGCGACCTGGTCGGGCAGGCCCGCACCCTGACCAACCTCGGCAACGTCAGCCTGCGGCAGGGCGAACCCGACCGGGCCGCCGAGCACCAGACCCGGGCCCTGGCGCTCCAGGACGCCACCGGGGACCGCGTCGGCCGCGCCCGCACCCTGTCCAACCTGGGCAACGTCCGCCTGCGGCAGGACCGCGCCGAGGCGGCGGCGGCCCACCACCGCCAGGCCCTGGAGCTGTTCCGGGAGCTCGGGCACACCGGCGGCGAGGCGTACGCCCTGACCGGGCTCGGCGAGGCGTGCCTGCGGCAGGGCCGGCCCGGACCGGCCGCCGACCACCTGCGACGGGCGCTGCGGCTGTTCAGCGCGACCGGCGAGCGCTACGGCGAGGCGGCCGCGCTGAACGGGCTCGCCGAGGCGCTGTGCCACGCCGGGCGGCCCGCGGAGGCGCTCGTCCACCACGTGCGGGCCAGGGCCGTCGCCGCCGTCACCGGCGAGCGCGAGGAGCGGGCGCGCGCCCACGCCGGCGCCGAACTGGCCCACCGGCTGGCGTACGGAGGCCCGGGGCCGGCGGGGTCCGCGGGCGCTCACACCAGCAGTTGACGCTCGGCCAGCTCCCGGTACAGCGGCGAGGCGTCCACCAGCTCCCGGTGGGTGCCGCCGGCGACGACCCGGCCGCCGTCCAGCACCACGATCAGGTCGGCGCCGGCCACCGTGGCGAGCCGGTGCGCCACCACCAGCACGGTGCGGTCCGCGCCGGCCGCGTCGATCGCGTCGGACAGCGCCGCCTCGCTGCGGGCGTCCAGGCTGGCCGTCGGCTCGTCCAGCAGCAGCACCGGCGGCGCCGCCAGCAGCACCCTGGCCAGGGCCAGCCGCTGCCGCTCCCCGCCGGAGAGCAGCACCCCGCCGTCCCCGACCTGCGCCCCGAGGCCGTCCGGCGCGCGGCGGGCCAGCCCGGCCAGCCCCACCGCGTCCAGCACCCGCAGCAGCGCGGCGTCGTCGGCGCCGGGCGCGCCCAGCAGCAGGTTGTCGCGCAGGCTCCCGGCGAGCGCGGGCGCGTCCTGCTCCACATAGCCCAACTGCCCGCGCAGCACCGGCAGCGGCAGCTCGCGGACGTCCACCCCGTGCAGGCGCACCGCGCCGGCCGTCGGCTCGTAGAACCGCTCGGCCAGCGCGAGCAGGGTGCTCTTGCCCGCGCCGGAGGGCCCCACCAGGGCCACCCGCTCGCCCCGCCGCACCGCGAAGCTGACCTGCCGCAGCACCGCGGTGCCGTCCGGGTAGTCGAAGTCCACCCCCTCGAAGGACAGCACGCACCCGTCCCCCGGCGGCGCGGGCAGCCTCTCGCGCACCGCGCCCGGCCGGGCCCGCCGCTCCACCGGCAGCGTGCACACCTCCTCGATCCGCGCCAGCGCCCCCAGACCCGTCTGCAACGTGGTGTACGCCTGCAACGCCTGCGCCAGCGGCTGCACGAACAGGAACAGGTACAGCACGAACGCCACGAGATCGCCGACCTCCAGCGCCCCCGACGCCACCCGGGCGCCCCCCACGCCCAGCACCGCCAGCAGCGACGCCTGCACCGCCACCCCCGCCAGCGGCGCCACCACCGCCTCCAGGCGGGCGACGCCGAGACCGGCCCGGTAGGCGGCCTCCGCGTCCCGGCGCACCCGCTCCGACTCCCGCTCCTCCGCCCCCGCCGCCCGGATGGTGCGCACGGCACCCAGCGCCCGCTCCACGGACGCCGTCATCGCGCCCACGGCCCGCTGCGCCCGCCCGCTCAGCTCCCTGATGCCGCGGGACACCGCCCACACCGCCACGCCCCCGGCGGACACCGACAGCACGGCCACCCCCAGCAGCACCACGTCGACGATCCCCATCAGCACCAGGGCGCCGCACGCCACCACCGCCCCGGAACCCAGCTCGACCAGCCCGCCGGTGACCACCGACCGCAGCAGGGTGGTGTCCGCGCCCACCCGCGAGATCAGATCCCCGGTGCGCCGCCGGTCGAACTCCGCCACCGGCAGCCGCAGCAGCGTCTCCACCAGGCTGCGCCGCGCGGTGAGCACCACCCGCTCCGCGGTGCGCTGGAGCAGGAAGCGCTGCACCCCTTCCACGGCGGCGACCGCCACCATCACCGCGACCAGCACCGCCACCGCCGCCCCCGCGCCCGTGCCCGCCTCCACCGCGCCGAGCACCCGCTGCACCAGCAGCGGCTGGGCCAGCGCCCCCGCCGCGGTCAGCAGGGACAGCCCGCCCACCGCGAGCAGCGACCCCCGGTGCGGCAGCAGATGGGGGGCGAGCCGGGGCGCGGGCGGCCGTCCGCGGCCCCTCACCGAGAGCGCTCCCGGCTCCCGGCGCGGGCGGGGGCGGCACCGGTCCGCTGGAGCACCCGGTAGCCGACCGTGATGTCCTGGTTGTCGCCGAGCACGGTGCCGTCCAGCTCCGTCCAGGCGTGGAAGCCGTCCCGCTCCCGGGTGCCGGCCAGCGCCCTGCCCACGCACACCTCGGCGGGCAGCCCCAGCGTCCGCAGGCACACCGCCAGCGCCAGCGCCCGCGGCAGGCACTCCCCGCCCGGCAACAGCACCCGCACCAGCAGCCGGGTCCAGAACACCTGACGCCGCGCCAGCAGCACCCGCGCCCGCTCCCCGGCCCGGTGCCCGGCGCGCGCCCCGGGTCCCGGCCGCGCCCCCTCCAGCACCTCGCGCGCCGCGCCCCACCCGCGGCGGCGGTACACCAGCACCGCGCGGGAGGCGGCCGCCAGCGCCCACACCCGGGTCCGCAGCGGCAGGCGCGGCACCGCGTCCGGCGGCACCGGGGCGGCCAGGAACACCTCCCACTCGGCCAGCGGCCGGGTCAGCGGCCTCACGACCCCTCCCGCGCGGGCGGCGCGAGCAGGCCGTGCCGGTCGAGCTGCCCGGTGAGCGCGCCGATCCCGGCCCGCAGCGCGGCGGGCGGGGCGTCGATCAGCTCGCCGAGGTGGTCGACCACCTCCTGCACGCTGCCCAGCCGCAGCGCCGCGGAGAGCATCACGGTCGCGGTCGCGTTCAGCGTCAGATACACGTCCTGGCGGGTGTCCAGGATGATCCCGGCCTCGTCGGTCGGGTCGAACACGGCGTGCCCGGCCAGCCGCAGCAGCGGCGGCGGCGCCTGCTCCGGGCCGGGGCCGGGCGCGGGGGTGCCTGTCCTGGGGGTGCCTGTCACGGGGTCCTCCCGGGGTAGTGGCGCAGGAAGATCTCGGTCATGGCGGCGTGCACCAGCGTCTCGGCGTTGCGGCGCCTGCGGTGCGGGTCCGCGAGGACCTCCCCCAGCCGCCCGGGGTCCACCACGCCCATGCGCACCAGCCGGGACTGCGCGCTGCCGAGCAGGTCGCGGAAGTCCGCGGTGCCCGCCAGGGCGCGGTGCCGGTGCGCGGAGTTCATCCACAGCCGGCCGTGCCGCCGCCACACCGCCTCCGGCAGCCGGCGGGACAGCAGCAGCCGCAGCACCGGCTTGGAGATCAACTGCCCCTGGTAGGGCAGCAGCCGGTAGGCGGCGGGCAGCCGCGCGGCCAGGCGCTGGATGCCCCTGGCGCCCAGCGGGTTGCACATCAGCACCCCGCGGGGCCGCCACGACACCAGGTCGGCGCAGGCGTCCTTCACCGAGTACTCCTCCGCCGCGGGGACGCCCTCGCCCGGGTCCTCGGGGACGCCGGGCAGCGGCCGCAGGAAGTCCGTCGCCCACCCCCCGCCGTCCGCGCCCGCCTCGTCGAACAGGGAGCGCCGCGGCAGGGCGCTGCGCAGGATCCACCGGGAGCCCCACGGGGAGCTGACCAGGCCCGCGCACAGCGCCGCCTTCTCCCGCACCGGCACGTCCCCGGTGAGCACGTCGTTCAGCCCGAAGCGCAGCGGCCCGAACCGCAGGTCCCCGTCCCTGCCCCACACCAGCAGCCGCACACCGTCGCCCGCGACCCGCTCGGCGATCCCCTCCAGCCAGGGGAACCCGACGTTGAGGAACGGATGCGGGAAGGCGCGGCCGCTCGGCGGGAACCCGGCGCCGTAACCGGCGGGCAGCAGCCGCAGCGGAACGCCCAGCCCGTCGCAGACCGCGCGGGCGTACGGCGACTCGTCGGCGAGCGGATCGTCCAGCACGTGGTGGTAGGCCACCACGTCGGCACCGGCCTCGACCAGCGCGCACAGCACCGCCGCCGAGTCCAGGCCGCCGCTGACCATCACCCCCACCCGGCCGGCCCCCCGGTAGTGGCCCGCCTCCCGCAGCAGCAGCTCCCAGGCCGCCTCCGCGTAGCCGGCCAGCGGGGTGCGGCGCGGCAGGTCCAGCGGCGCCACCGCCTCGAACCGCTCCCGCCGCACACCCGCCCGGTCCGCGACGACCACCTCGCCCGGGCGGACGGCCGCCAGTTGCCGGTAGATGAACACCTCGTCCCCGCGGCAGCACCGCCAGATCGCCTCCCGCCCGAACTCCTCGCGATCGGCGTCGACCAGGTCCACCGGATCGGTCGACCACCGCACCACCGCGCCGTCCGCGCGGTACAGCAGCCCCTCGGTGCTCGCCAGGTTCCGGAAGAGCACCACCCTGCTGGCGCTGACCAGGCAGCCGCACAGCTCTCCCGGCACCCGCGCCAGCTCCCCGTACCGCTCCTGCCGCACCGCGGCGGCGATCCGCCGCTCCCACCCCTCCCGCGCGGGCCGGTCCACCGGCCCCGACAGCAGCAGGTACTCACCCGGCGCCGTCCGCGCCGCCCCCCGCGCCGCTCCCGCGGCCAGCGACTGCACCGCGTGGTTGCCCGCCGCCCGCTCCGCCCGCTCCCCGAGGGCCGCCTGAGCGAACGACACCCGCTCCGGGTGCCCGAAGTCCACCCGCCCGCGCATTCCGAGGAAGTCCCCGACCAGCACTGCTCCCCTCCGTCCTCCGGGTCCGCCTGCCTCACCTCACCGACCTGCCGCTCCCGCCCCGAGGCCGGGGCGGGAGCGGGCGACAGGCCGGTGCTAGGAGAGCCGGCGGTGCGAGGTGATGATGTTGTCGAAGACCCTCCCGAAGCCCCACCCGGTGAGCTCCTCGACCCTGCCGAGCACGGTGACGACCGGTTCGGTGCAGGCGAGCTTGCGCTTCATGGCGTCCTCCTGGTGTGTCGCGTCCTGGGTCCCGCGGCCCCCGATGTGCCTCCGGGGCGGCCCGGTGCGTCCGGCGCTGCCGCTCCCGCCCCGAAGCCGGGGCGGGAGCGGACGACGGTGCGGGCTCAGTTCACCCGGCGGTGCGAGGTGAAGTTGTTGTCGAAGGTCCGCCCGATGGGCCCCCACCCGGTGAGCCTCTCCACCTTGCCCAGCACGGTGACGACCGGCTCGGTGTAGGCGAGCTTCTGCTTCATGGTGTCCTCCTGGTGTCGTGTCCTGACGCGTACCTGCGATGCGCCTCGGGCCGCCCCGGCACGTCCGACCCCTCCGTCCGCGACCACCGCCGCGGACGGCGCGGCCCCACGACCCCGAAACCGGAGCCACCGGGAACCGCGACCCGTTGCCCCACCACCCTGGGCGGACCCTCTGGACACGCCGTGGACGGCGATTGGACACCCGTCCAGTCCCGGGAACCGGCCCCGCCCGAGCACGCGGGGCACGGCGAGGTGGGAGGCCCACGGACCGCCGCCCGGTCGTCCACGCCCTCGACGGCACGTCCCGCACGCGTCCACAGGGGTGCACTCCCGGTACACCCATCGACGGTGACTCGTCACGCGCCCCGGAAGCGGGTTACCTGGACGACGTGGTGCTCCCCGACCGGCCCCGAACCCGGCCGGCAGCCCCACCCGACCCGCACTCGGCGACGGCCGGCACATCCCGTGCCGCCCGCCCCGGCACGCGAAGGAAACCCCGCCCCTTGCCTCCACGCCCCGCACACCGAGCGCGCCGGGTTCCGGCACCACGCCGCACCCATGCCCGCATGACATGACGGACCACGCCATGCCCTCCCTCACCCGACGGACCCTGCTCCGCGCCGCCCCCGCCGCCGCGCTGCCGCCGGCCCTGGTCGCCTGCTCCCACGACGCGGCCGACACCCCCTCACCGTCCGGCCGCTCCTCGTCGGCGGGGCAGCGGGAGACCCCGGCGCCCAGCACCCCGTCCACCTCCGGCAGGAGCACCCCCATGGACATTCGAGTCACCCTGGACGGCCAACCCGTCGAGGCGACCTTGAACGACAGCCCCGCCGCCCGCGACCTGGCCACCCTCCTCCCGCTCACCTTGGAGCTGAAGGACTTCCACGGGACGGAGCGGATCGGCTACCCGCCGCGCGGACTCACCACCGACGGCGCCCCCGAACCGTCCGCGGCCAGAGCCGGCGACATCGCCTACTACGCGCCCTGGGGCAACCTCGCCCTCTTCCACCGGGACGGCCCCGCCGCCTCCGCCGACCTGCTGATCCTCGGCCACATCGACACCGACACCGACCGGCTGGCCAGAGCCGGGCGGATCACCATCGGAGCCGCCCCCTGACCACCGGCGCCGCCCTCCCCGTCGACGGCCGCCCCCCTCACACCAGGCCCCGCCACAGCCGGGTCCAGAGCCTCAGGCACGACAGATCGACCGCGGCGGCCATCGCTCCCGCCCCTCGTCGTTGAGGTGCACCAGCTCCTCGGCACCGTTCAGGGCGGAGGCCGCGGTCAGGTCGGCGGGGGCGACGAAGCCGGTCTCCGAAGCGATCAGGGAGAAGGTCGCGAGCCCGGTGTCGTGCGGGAAGCAGAGGCTGAGGGCGAACTCGTCCCCGGCGGACACCCCGCCGACCACCGGGTCGCTCACTCCCTCCTCGCCGGCCGCGAGAGCGAACGCGTCCTCCCCGCCGAAGGTGAGCGGGACGGTCCGGATCTTGATCCGACCGGAGCCGCCCCGGTCCCGGCGCTGAAACGCCACACCAGGCGGCGCCGGTCCGCGGCGGTGTCCCCCGGTGTGGCGGCGGGCCGGTCAGGGCTCGGCGTCCCGGATCGGGTCAGGTCAGGTCAGGTCAGCGCGACGGTGTCCCCGAGCCGCACACGTCCGGGCTCTGCGACCGTGGCCAGCGCGTCCAGCCGCATGTCGTGTGCCTGCGCGACGGCTCGCAGGATCAGCGGGGAGTGCGGCAGGTCCTGCTGGGCCTCGTTGGTCATTACGCACCGCTCGCTGGAGCGCTCGAACCTCACGCGCACGGTGGCGCCGATGCGGGCGGTGCTGCCGAACCACTCGTCCTCCACGAACGGAGGTGTGCCCGGCGGTGTCCGCACCAGCAGGTTGGGCCGGAACCGGCGCTCGTCGACGGGCACGCCGGGAACCGCCGCGCGCACCCAGTCGAGGGTGGCGGTGGTCAGGAGGCTGAGGGGGAGCTGGTCGAAGTGCGAGACCGTGCCCTCGCGGGCCACTTCCACGTCGTCACGGCCCAGGTAGCGCCGCACGTAGGCGGAGGGGTCGGGTGCCGGCACGCCGTCCGGGTCCAGCAGCTCGGGTGGCTTCGCGACGGATCCCCCGGGGTACCGGGACCGCAGGTGCAGCAGCCCCGGCATGCGTCGGAACCTGCGCGTGTTCTTGCCCGAGCCGAACTTCCCCTCGGCGTCCCGCACCGCGTAGAGCCGGTCGCCGACCAGGCCCCGGGCGTCGACGGCGACCTCCGCAAGCGGCTCACCGCCGGTGGACTTGATCGGATACCGCCAGATCCGTTCGATCGTGCCGAGCACCGTGCCCATCGTGGTCCGTCCCTCCTGCGACGTGGTTCAGCGGGCTTCCGCGGCGACCCGCGCCCCGAAGCCGACGAGCACCACGCCCGTCACCCGGTCCAGCAGGCGCCGGACACGGGGCCGTTCGAAGACCGAGCGAGCCCTGGAGAGCAGGTGGACGTATCCGCTGAGCCAGCTCAGGGTCAGTGCCGCGTGCAGCAGGACCAGCAGTCCCATGCCGACCGCCGTGGGCAGCGCGTCCGGGGCCAGGGTCGGCAGCAGACCGGTGTAGAACACGGCGATCTTCGGATTGAGGACGTTGGTGGTCACACCCGTCAGGTACGCGCGCCCGGATCCGGTGGCCGTCGGCTCGGCGGTCCTCGGCGCGGAGCGGCGGCTGCGCCACAGGGCCTGCACGCCGAGGAAAGCCAGGTACGCGGCACCGAGGATCTTGAGGACGAAGTAGGCCTCCGCCGAGGCCGCGAGGACCGCCGCGAGCCCGACGACGGTGAACACCCCCCACACCAGCAGCCCCGTGGTGATACCGGCGGCGGTACGCAGGGCCTGCGCCCTGCCGGAGGCGAGCGCGCGCTTGGTGACCACGGCCATGTCCGGCCCCGGCACCACGGTCAACACGGCGAGCACTCCGGCCGCCGCGGCTGTCTGCGTCCACATGGAGGACAGTCTGCTGCGGAACGATCACATCCCGGGTGTGACAACGATCACGACCGACCACCCTCCTCCCCGGCGACTCCAGGCCGGCCACGAGCAGCTCGCCCGCACCGGGCCGCCGCCGGGGTGTCCACCGGCAGGCCGCCCCGGCGGGGTCGGCGATGCGGCGCCCCGGTCCGCGTCGCCGCCGTCATCGCCCGCGGTCGCCGACCCGCCCCACCTCCGGGGCCGGTCCGCGGTCCGCGGCGCCGGAGGGGCCGCGGGCTTCGATGAGGAAGCGCTGGGAGTGGGCCACGAAGGGGCCGTGCCGCTCCATGAAGTCGTGCAGCTCCGCCAGCCGGTCGCGGTAGGCGTCCACCGTGAAGCCCGGCACGATCCAGATCACCTTGCGCAGGAAGTGGACCACGGCGGCGATGTCGTGGAACTCCATCCGCAGCGCTTCCTGGCGCACGTCGACGACCTCGAGGCCGGCCGCTTCCGCGGTGGCCGCGGCCGTCACCGGGCTGACCCCGGCGGTGATCGCGAACGGCCCAGGGGAGGAGTGGGCGGACGCCGGCCGCGGCCCCATCAGGTACTCGGTCAGCTCGCGCACCGAGCCGGAGCCCACGTGCTGGGCGAGGTAGGTGCCGCCCGGCCGCAGCACCCGGCGGACCTCGTCCCAGCGCGTGACCACGGGGTGCCGGCTGACCACCAGGTCGAAGTGACCGGACGGGAAGGGCAGGTCGGCCCGGTCGTCGACCTCGACGACGGTGGCGCCGAACTTCGCCAGGTTGCGCCGGGCGATCGCCGCGTTCGGCGGCCACGACTCCGTCACGGCCAGCACGGGCGGAGCGGCCGGGACGGAGGCCAGCACCTCCCCGCCACCGGTCTGGATGTCGAGCGCCGCCGCGGCCGCGGCCATCCGGCGGGCCAGCAGCCCCGCGTACCCCCAGGAGGGACGCTGCTCGGTGGCGCGGCCGGCGAACCACGAGAAGTCCCAGCCCTCGGTGGGCACGGCCGCACCCTCGGCGAGCAGTTCCTCGAACCTGGACATGCCCAGGAGGATGCCAGACACCCCTGGCACCCGCACCGGATTATGGGCCACCTGCCGCGCCGCGCGCGGGCGCGCACCTTCGTACCGTGCGGTGCGGTGAGCTCCGCCACCTGGAAGCCGCGGGTCGAAGGGCAGCCGTGACTGGTCCCCGGGGCGCTCACGACGGTCGTGCGCGGCGGCCCGCGGAGGAGCTCGCCCGGAGCCGGGGGCGGTGCGCAGGACGGGGCGGTACCGGCGACAGGCCCTAGGCTGGTCATTCGTTCGAACGGTGAGGGGAAGCATGATCGACGTCGACGGATATCTGGCCGTGCTGGGGGTGGCCCGGCCGGCGGCCCCGACCGCCGAGGCGCTGTGGGCACTGCACCGGGCGCAGGTGGAACGGGTCGCCTACGAGACCCTCGACAACCAACTGGGACGGCCGACGGGCATCGGCGCCGAGGAATCCGTGGCCCGGATCCTGCGCGGGCGCGGCGGCTACTGCTTCCACCTCAACGGGGCCTTCGCCGCCCTGCTGACGGCCCTCGGCTACGACGTGACCCTGCACCGGGCCGGGGTGCAGGACGAGGTCGAGGACCCCGACGGCCCGGGCGGCGACCATCTCGCGCTCACCGTGGGGCTCGACGGCGAGCGGTGGCTGGTCGACACCGGGCTCGCCGGCGGAATGCACGAGCCGCTGCCGCTGCGCGAAGGCACCTACACCCAGGGGCCGTTCACCTACGCGATGGCCCCGTCGGCGGTGGTGCCCGGCGGCTGGCGGTTCACCCATGACCCCCGCGGCGCCTTCACGGCGATGGTCTTCGCGCCGGAGCCCGTGGAGCTGTCCTCCTTCGCCGCGGAGCACCACCGGCTGTCCACTTCCCCCGACTCCGGATTCGTCCGGGTCCTCCAAGCCCAGCTCCGCGACGCCGAGGGCGTGGACATGCTGCGCGGCTGTGTGCTGCGCCGGATCGACGCCGCAGGCACGCACGAGCGGACCATCGACTCGGCCGGCGACTGGTACGACGTGCTGGCCGACGTGTTCCACCTGAACCTGACCGACGTCGACGCCCCCGCGCGTGCGGCCCTGTGGCACCGCGTCCACACCGCGCACCAGGAGTGGGAGGCCGCGGGGCAGCCCGCGACAGCGACGGACCGGCGCACCGGCCGCCCGCCCGGACCGCGTCCCGCGGCCGAGTGCGCCGTCAACGCGTGGTCGTGACGTACTGGTCCGACAACAACTCGAACACCCGTACCCGCCGACCGTAGGTGGGATTGACGGTCTCACGGACCGGACGCATCCCCAGTTTGGTCATGATCCGTTCGGAGGCGTCGTTGCCCACTTGAGCGATGCTGACGATCCGCTCCAGCCCTCGCTCCTCGAAGGCGAACCGCACGGCCGCCACGGCGGCCTCGGTGGCCAGGCCCTGCCCCCAGTGGGAGCGTCCGAGCCGCCAGCCGACCTCGACCGCCGGCATCACCTCCGGCAAGTAGTGGGGCACCGAGAGGCCGGTGAACCCGGCCAGCTCGCCGGTGGACCGGAGCTCCACGGCGAACAGGCCGAAGCCCTGTGACTCCCACTCGCTCTCCCATGCCTGGACCTTGCCGCGGGTCTGCTGTTCGTCGAGGACGCCGCCGTCCCGGATCCACCGCATGACCTCGGGGTCGGCATTGACGGCGGCCATGGGCGCGACGTCTTCCTCGCGCCAGCGACGCAGGATCAAACGGGGAGTCTCAAGCGTGACCATCCCATCATTCTCGATCACGCGTGGGCTCTCCGATCCCCCGGGTGGCAGCCGGCGCGGCAGCACCCCGCACCCCAGGACCCGGGTGGCGCGCGTCCACGCCCGGATGGCTTCAGGCTCGGCGCCGCGAGTCAGATGCGCGTGGGCACCTTCCCGGCTTCATCACCCGCCGCCTCCGTGACGGCCGTGCCGCTCCCCGCGGCGCCCTCGTCAGCCCCGGCAGCCGCCGACTCCCGCCGGGGCGCGGCGTCCGGCTTCGGCTTCGGCTTGGTGTACATCACCGACCCTTGCTGGGTGCTCTTCTCGATGCGACCCTTCTTCGCCAGCGCCTCCAGGGTGCTGCGGGTCACCTGGCCGGACTTCGCCCGCTCGGGATGAGACGCCTCCAGCTCGGCGTGGACCTCGCTGACCATGACGGGCTCGCCCGCGTGCCCGCTGAGGATGTCCTCGACCAACTGACGCAGCGTCGGTTCCGCGCGCTCCCTCCCCGTGGTGTCGGCGGCCGCCGCCGTCTTCGTGGGCGTCCTGCTCGTGCCGTCCGTGGCGGACGTCTTCCGGGACTTGGCGCCGGTGGCCCTCTTCGCGGCCGCCTTGTCGCCGGCGGGCTTGGACCTGCCCGGGTTCTGCCCCGCTCGCCGCTTCGCCGTCGACGCCCGGCGGCCGCTGCTCTCCTGCCGCGGCTGCGGAACACCCGTCTCGCCGGCCTCGGCGGCAATGGGGGAAGCCGCCGGCAGGGAATCCTTCATGCGGGACAGCCACTCCTCCTCGACCTTCAACTGCTCCAGCCGTCCCTGGAGCTCCGCCTGCTGCTGTCGGTTCCGTTGCAGGTCGTCGGCGAGCTGTTGGGCGTACCTGGTGTGGATGGGGGTGGCTTCGGACTCGTCGGCCATGGCTGCTCACGCTCCTGATCCCGAGTGTGTTGCTGGGCGGATGTTATCCAGCGCGCACGCGAAAAGCGGACAACTCGCCAGACTCCCGTCGCTGTCGGGTTCCCTCCCTCAACATCGAGCCCATGCGTCGCCGTCAGGATCGCCGTCGCAGGCGCACGCGGTGAGGCCCGCCACGAAGGTGGGGAAGCCACCGGCCGAGGCGAGTTCCGTGTCGAGCTTCGACCAGGTAAGGGGTGTCGTGTCGAGCAGAGAGGTCATCCGCTCACGTCGCCCGATGCCCATGAGATCGGGGAACGGCACGTGGTCCTCGCTCCACGAAGTGGACCGGTCGGTGGGATGGGTGTTGAGTCCAGCGGAGACGACACCACCGTTCCGGACACGAACAAGGTCGAGCATGGCGGACGGGAGCGCCGCACCGAGCGCCCGCTCCGCCTCCTGCACGGCTTCGTCGGTGAGGGGCGGCTGGACTGTCCGTCGAGGCCGACGAGCGCGGTACGGCCGCGGCGCGTTCGCGCAGTACCGCCCGTCTGCCCGTTCCGCTGCCTCCCGCGCCCGCCCGGTGCCCGTCCGCCGCGGCCGCGCCGTCCGGCTCCGCTCCGCCTTCGGGCAGCCGGGCCTTCCTCGGCCGGTCCGTACTCCTTGCCGCTCTCTGCCGTCCCTGCCACGGCTGGGCCGTGGTCCCAGCGCCACGAGGCCCGACCCGCGCGGTCGGAGCTGCCCTCGCCCACCCGTCGGACCCCACCGTCACTTCGACGATCTGCTCTCCACCCGCGATTCCCCGCTCGCGGCGATCGTTGGCCGATCGGACCGCTGGGGTTCCGCGCTCCGGTTGCGTCAGGGGTTGAGGGCGGGTGGAGTGCCGCCGACCGGGCGGGGGGTACTCGGGAGCTTGTGTCGGAGGTCGCCCGGTGCCGTGCCGTAGGCGGCGCGGAAGGCGCGGCTGAAGTCCGCGGGGTGGCGGAAGCCCCACCGCAGGGCGGTCTCGCTGATGGTTCGGTGCGTCAGCCGCGGATCGGCGAGGTCGGCCCGGCACCGTTCCAGACGTCGTCGCCGGATGGTGGCGGCGACCGTCTCCGGCTGCTGCCGGAACAGTTGGTGCAGGGTGCGCACGGAGATGTGGTGGTGGGCCGCGACGGTACCCGGCCGCAGGTCGGGGTCGCCCAGGTTGTGGTCGATGAACGCGTCGATGCGGGCCAGCAGTGCCCGCTCGCGGGTCTCGACGGGCAGGTGGTCGTCGCTGCCGGTCAGGATCGCGAGGAACGTGGCGGCCAGGTCGATGCCGATGGCGCCCATCCGGTGCAGCTCCGCGGGGTCGGCGTCGGCGGCGCTGTCCGGCAGGCCGGCCAGGAAGTGGCCGAGCAGCGCCCCGGCCGGGGAGCGGGCGGTGAGAGGGCGGCCCAGCAGGCGGTCGGTGCGGTCGGACGGCAGCGGCAGGGTGGCTCTGGGCAGCCGCAGCAGGGTCAACCGGGTCTGTCGGCCCTGGTCGACGAACTCGGCGGCCAGGGGGTGGGAGGTGTCGAACAGCGCCATGCCGCCGGCGGCGATGCAGGCGGTGCTCCGGGACTGCTCCACCTTGATCGGGGTGCCGCGAACCAGGACCAGGAAGTAGTCCTCCGGATCCTGGCGCCGGATGTGGGCGGGTCCCCGGCGGGCTGACAGCGGGGAGAACGCGAGCGCGGCGACCCTGGTCGCGGACAGCTCCACGGACTTGACCCGCCCGCGGAACCGGGCCGCGTGGGCGCTGGTCATCGCGGTCTGCATGACGTCGTGCTCCGTGAGCCCGCCCCACCAAGCGAAGCGGTCCCCTTCGGGCACCGCGTCCGTGGACACCGACACCACCGGGCCGTGCGCGCCGGTCCGCCGGTCCGGACGCGGGCGAGGGCCGCTCGAGATGGACACATGACCGATGATGCCCGCGGGCGGCGCCCGGGGACAGGCCATCCCCGGTCAACGAGCGGGCGGGCCGTGCCGCTGTCGCGCTGGATGTACAGGGACTCCGCGCTCTGCGCCAACGACAGCGAGGGGTCGCGCCCGGCACAGTCTCAGCAGTGCCGTCCGCGGCCTCGTGGATGCGGGCGGACCCCAGACATGAGAGGTGACTCGGTGACGAAACGCTCGGCACTCCTGTCGACAGCGCTGGGAAAGGTTGTCATCGCGCTGGTGACGACCCTCCTGGTGGGTGTGAACGCGGCGGCCGCGACGGCCGCCTCCTCCGGCGCCGGCAGCACTCGCCCCGGGTTCTCGGCACAGGCCGAAGCCCTCGGGCTGAGCGGCCCCGAGGCGGCGCGCCTCCAGCAGCGGGCCGACGCCTACCTCGCCAGGACACCCGGGATCCAAGTGGCCGTCAACGAAATCGCCCTCGAGGACGGGGGCGTGCTGCTGCTCGCGCTGCCCGGGGAGAAGCGGGCTCGCGACCTGTCCACGAGCGAGGTCGGAGGTGCGGCCCTGTCCTGCCCCTACACCTACGTGTGCGCGTACAGCGATCCGGACTTCACGGGCGACGCCCTGTTCCTGTTCACCTGCGATCGGCGGAATCCCATCATCTGGGCCGGAACGGGCTCGTGGATCAACAACCAGCGGTCCACCCTGTACGCCAGGTTCTACGACGTCAACGGCAACGTCGGCTGGACCTCGCCGGGCGGTTACAGCGAGGACCGGGCGGCGCCGTGGGGATGGGTCCACTGGCTCAGCCCCTGCTAGGGCCTGTCGTCAAATCCCCGTCTGCCCCGCGACGCCTGGCACGCACTCTCGCCGCACCGGGCGAAAGCCCGAGTACGACCCGGTACGAGGACTTCCGCCCGGCACGCCGAGAGCACGCACCAGACGCCGCGAGGCCGCCCTCCGGGCGACGACGGGGATGTGACGACAGCCCCTAGGGCCTGTCGTCAGGCGGCCGCCAGGGAGCGGCCTGCTCCGCCGCCGGGTTCCGGGCCGGCGTCCGGCCGCTGAAATTCCTTGACGGGTGGGGGGAGAGGACGGGACGGGGGCCGCCTCGCCCCTCTCGTCGAGTTGTCCGAAGTTGTGCGATGCCGGGGGAGGTGCGGGGTGGGAGCGATGAACGGCGCCTCGTGGGTGGGATTGGAGCATTCCGGTGGCCAGGGAGGCGGGACGCCCGCACCTCCGGCACCGGCTGGCTCCACAGGGCGGCGCATCGGCTCGGTGGCGGCTCCCCGTTCGGCCGGACGCCGGGAGGCGCACCGGGCCTCATCCGTGAGGCGTCCGCGACCACGTCGGAGGGCCGTACACCGCCGCCCGCCTCGTCCGCCCCGCCGACGCGCCCGCCGACCCCGCCGCCCGCCTCGACCGTGCAGGCGCCGCCCTCCGTGCCCGAAGGGTGGCGCCGGATCGCCGAGCCCGACCTCGCCGTGTCCTTCGCCGTCCCCGACGGCTGGTCGCGCAGGGTGAAGAACTCCATCCAGAGCACCTGGCGTTCCCCGGACGGCCGCCACGACCTCAGCGTCAAGCGCGACAACGCCTACGGGCCCACCCCGGCACAGGCGGCGGAAGGACAACTGGCCTGGTATCGCGACGCCGCGCAGTCCTCCATGGCCGACTTGGACGTGAGCGCCCACCCTGCCCGGCACCGTGGCGAGAAGGCGTTGTGGCTGGAGATCGACTACCACTACGAGGGCCAGAGCGCTCCCCGAAAACGCCTGGAGCTGTTCGTCGCCGGGCAGGCGGGATACGTCTACCAACTGCTGGTGGATACGGAGGCCACCCCGGAGCGGCTGGCACGGCAGCGACAACTGTTCACGACCGCCCGGGGGGAACTGCTGCCCGGCGCGGCTTGAGACCGGGCGCGCGACATCCACGGCGTCGGCCGTGCGCGGGCCCGGGTTTGGGCAGGCCCGGGCCGGCGCCGGCGTCCCCGGGCCGGTCCGACCGGGGCCGGGTGTTCCGTCGCGCCTGCTCCCGCTGTCCCAACGTCGTCACTCGCCCGACGTGCCCCCGAGCCCGGACCTGAGCACTCATCGGCCCGACCCGGCGCCGCGCCCACCGGCCCGCTCGCGGTCGCCGTTGTCCCGGAGCCGGGCCACGATCGGGCAACTCCCGCCGATAGCAGCCCTTCCCCTCTCACAAGAGTCATTCACCGGGATTCGCCGCATCCCTGCCTCCTCCGCGGTCTACTGTCGGGCACACCGCGCTGCCCCCCCGTGGTCAGGTCGAGAGAGAGGAACCCCCGTGCCATCACCCTGCGACCCCCGGCACGCTCCCGCCGGCGATGTGAGCGCGGCGCTCATGATGATCGATTCCCGGCTGAAAGCCGTCCACGACGGCAAGACCGCCCCCGACCCCGACCAGCAGGCGTTGAGCGACCAGGTCGCCGCCTCCCTGGGCCCCGGGGGAGTCGACGACGTGCTGGACGGCGTGTGCACCCTGATCTACATGTACGTGCAGTGGCTGCGCATGGCCTACGAGAGCCACGACAAGGACGTCATCGCGTGCGTGGTGCCCAACATCGTGGCCACGCTGCGCATGATGCCCAACAGCGTCCGCCCCGAGGCCGTCCCCACCATGGCCGGCCTGCTCGTCGCCGCGGGCACCGGCCTGAGTCCCGGCCTGTGGCGCAAGCAGTACGGTTACTGGACCGAGGACGAGATGACCCCCCTGGAAGCCACCGCCTTCCTGCTCGCCGAGCACATCAACCGCCTCACCGGCGACCCCGACTTCGCCACCCGCGTCATCACCGACGCGCTGTCCGGGGCGAGCGGGGACTGACGTCCCGCCTCCTCCGGGGAACCCACTCGGGCGGCGGCCGGCGCCGCCGGGCCGGTGGTCACTCCGTCCGCAGCGCCGTGGCCGTGCGGGTCCCGGCCGCCCAGCTTGCCGGGAGCAGCGCGCCCAGGAGCGCGATCGCCGTCCCGGCCACCGCGAGCAGCACCAGTTGCGGAGCGTCGTACACCTCCAGCACCGAGGGCGGCAGC
Source organism: Streptomyces capparidis (assembly GCF_054782095.1). Lineage (NCBI taxonomy): Bacteria > Bacillati > Actinomycetota > Actinomycetes > Kitasatosporales > Streptomycetaceae > Streptomyces > Streptomyces capparidis. The sequence continues at coordinate 63,811 of NZ_BAAGTD010000004.1, forward strand.
TCGGTGCCCACCGCGTGCCCCATCTCGGGCAGCACACGGCCGTGCAGCGCGTACCCGGACGGTACGCCGATCAGCCCGCCGAGCACGCCGATCCCCGCCACCGAGGCGAGCACCAGGCCCACGGTCTGCCGTGGCGACATGCCGAGCGCCTTGCACACGCCCAGGTCGCGGACGCGTTCCCGGGTGTCGAGGACAACGGAGTTGAGCACGCCGAGGCCCGCCACGGAGACCAGCATGAGGGTGAGCAGCGCCGCCATCGCCTCCAGGATGAGGATGGTGTTCCCCGACTCCGAGGAGGAGTTCGCCATGACGTGGCCCCCCAGCGGCCGCACCGCGGCGGCGAGCCCTTCGGCGTACTCGGCGGGGGAGACGCCCGACTCCGGATCGATGAGGTAGACGCGGGGCTGCACCGCGGGGAAGTCGGCGAGGTCCGCGTGGATCTCCAGCTCGTCCGACGTGTCGAAGGCCTCGCCGACGATCCGCAGGGTCCTGGTGTCCCCGCGCAGGGCCACCCGCACCGTGTCACCGACCCTGGTGCCGGTCCTCTCCAGGAAGCGCGAGGGCACCACGACCTGGCCGGTGCCGTCGAGCCAGTGCCCGGAGATCATCGCGTAGCCGCCGGACCGTGAATCGCCCTGGTACAGGCTGGCCCGCACCGGGTCGGTGACCCCGGCCACGGTGGCGTCCTCCTGGGCCTTGCCGTAGTACGAGGCGGTGCCCGGCTGCGCCTCGACGGCGGCGCGCACCTTCGCCGGGTCGGCCGACGGGGGCCGCGGGGCGTTCCCCGGGGGGCGGGGTCCGGCGTTGACGTCCGGCGCGGCGACGGTGGCGGTGACGGCGGCGCGCTCCTCCGGGTCCTGCGCGTCGCCGACCGCGTTCAGGGACGAGGTGAGCCCCAGCGAGAAGGTCGCCGCGACCGTGCCGAAGACCACCGCCAGGAGCATCGCGAGCGCCCGGACCGGGTGCGCGAACGGGATCGCGAGGCCGTAGGTCACCGACCGCGGCAGCGGCAGCCGTCCCGCCGCCCGGTGCGCCCACTGGCCGCGCCCCGTGCGGGGTGCCCGGCCGACGGCGATGGCCTCGACGGTGCGCAGCCTGCCGGCCCGCAGCGCGGGGATCAGCGCCGCGGTCCCGACGGTGAGCAGCGCGCCGCCCGCCACCACGGCGTCCACCCACCAGGCCACCGAGAGCGAAGCGGTCCCGTACACCGACTCGGTGTCCGCCAGCAGCGGCGCCGCCAGCAGGTTGCCCAGCACCACCCCCAGCGCGACGCCGGCCGCGGCCGGGATCAGCGCCTGGGCCACATGGGCGCGTACGACCTCGCGCGGGGTGAAGCCGATGGCCTTGAGGATGCCGATCCTGCGCAGGCTGGTACCGACCGCGCCGCTGATCACACTGCCGACGATGATCACCGACATGACGATGCCGAGCACGCCGAACGCGAGCAGGAACGGGATCGTCGGCGCCGCGCCCTCGTCGGCGGCGCGCTTGGCGTCCAGCCAGGACTCGGTGCCCAGCAGCGCGCCGGACGGCACGGCGGCGGAGAGCTTCTCCCGGCCGGCGGTGATCCGCTCCTTCGTCCCCGCGGAGTCCAGGCGGTAGAGCATCTGGCTCGTGACCGGGCCGTCCTTCGACGCCAGCGCCGTGACCTGCCCGGGGGCCGCCCAGGCGTCGGCGGTCCCGGTGGCCGACGAGGCGAAGCCGACGACCGTCAGGCTCGGGCTGTCCGCGGCGTCCGAGACCTTCAGGGCGGAGCCGACCCGGAGGGCGGGTCCGGCGAACGACGCGGAGAGCACGACCTCGCCCGGCTTCGCCGCCCAGCGCCCGGACTTCAGGTCCAGGTCGTCCACCTCGCCCCGCGGAGCCGGCCGGCCGACCAGGGTCAGGCCCGGCAGGTGCCCGCCGTGCGGATCCACCGGGCGGATGATCGTCGAGGGGTACGGTCCCGCGCTCGCCGTGACGCCGGCCAGCCGCCCGGTGGCCTCGAGGTCCGCCGCGCTCGCCCTGGCCGGGTCGAACTGCGCCGTGATGTGGGCTCCGCGCTGCTCGGCGAAGGCGTGGTCGAACGGCGCGTCCGCGGCGACCATGAGCGATCCGGCGACCACGGCCGACGCCACGGCCATCATCGCGGCGAGGGCGATCACCACCGTCTGCACCCGTCGCCTGCCCACCCCGGAGCGCACGACCCGGCCGAGCGCGCCGGTGCCGAAGCGGCTCATCGGACGGCCTCCGCGTGGGTGTCGCGGGCGAGACGGCCGTCGACCAGGTGGATCCCGCGGCTCGCGCACGCCTCGGCCAGCGCCGGGTCATGCGTGACCAGCACGATGGTCTGCCCGCCGCGGTGCAGCTCCACCAGCAGGTCCCGTACGTCGTGGCCCGAGGCGGTGTCGAGGGCGCCGGTCGGCTCGTCGGCGAGCAGCAGCGCGGGCCGGTTGACCAGCGCCCGGGCGACGGCGACCCGCTGGCGTTCGCCGCCGGACAGCCGGCCCGGATACGCGCGGGCGTGCCGGGTGATGCCCAGCGCCTCCATGAGCTCCCCGGCGCGGGCCGCGGCCTTCCGCCGCGGGGTGCCGGTCAACTGGGCGGGCAGTTGGATGTTGTCGGCGACGGTGAGGTCGTCGAGCAGGTTGAAGAACTGGAAGACCATGCCGATCCGCTCGCGGCGGAACCGGGCCAGCGCGTGCTCGCTCAGCCGGTCGATCCGCTCCCCGGCCACGGTCACGGCGCCTTCGGCCGGCTTGTCCAGCCCGGCGACGAGGTTCAGCAGCGTGGACTTGCCGCTGCCGGAAGGGCCCGTCACGGCGAGCGCCTCGCCCTGCGGGACGGTGAGCGTGAGCGGTCCGAGCGCGGGCGCGGCGGCGCCGCCGTACCGCTTGGTCACGCCCTCCAGTTCGATCACCTGGGTCATGGGACGGTCCGTCCTTCGCTTGTCGGGAGGGGCCCGAGGGCCGACTGGCAGCGAACGTAAGCGCGGCCGCCGCCCGGGCACGTCCGCCCCGGCACCGACATCCGGCCCTTCCCGCGGAGGACCGGCCGCGGGGTCATCCCCGCGATGTACTCCCGGCGGACGGTGCCTCGGGTCGCGCAGGCTGATGCGGGCCGGGACGGGCGGACCGCACAATGAGCCGGTGGAAACGGATGACCTGCGCGTATGGCGTCAGCAACTGCGCGACGCGCTGCACCCGGAGGCGCGGCCCGCCCCGCTGTCGCGCACGGCGGTGCGCGCCGACGTGGTGCTGGCGGTGGTACTGACCGCCGTCGCGCTGATCGTGGCGGTGCACTACCCGGACAGCGGACCGGTCAACGTCAAGCACGACGCTCCCTTCCCGCCCCCGCCGCCGCCCCCGCCGGGCCCGGAGGTGTCGGAGGGCGAGGGATCGGCGGCGGCCTGGCCGCTCGTCGTGCTCTCGGCGCTGCCGCTGGCGGCCCGGCGCCGGTATCCGCTGGCGGCGTTCGCGGTGGTGATGGGCGCGACGCTGGCCATGGGCGACGACGCCACCTGGATGAGCGTGGTGACCTGCGTCATCGGTGCCTGCGGGGCCGTCGTCCACAGCCGTCACCAGATACGCGCGACGGCCGCGCTTGGCGTCGCCGCCGTGCTGGCCGGCCTGGCGTTCCGGGACACCGAACCCATCCTGCCGGGCTGGTCGAGCCCGGCCTTCGTGCTGCTGATCGCCGGGGTGCTGGCCAGCCTGCTCCGGATCTGGCGGCGGCAACTGGCCGCGGGCCGGGAGCGGTACGCCCGGCTGAAGCGGGCCCAGGAGGAGGCCACCCGCAGGGCCGTGGCGGAGGAGCGCTCCCGGATCGCCGCCGAACTGCACGACATCGTGACCCACAATGTGAGCGTGATGGTGATCCAGGCGGGCGCGGCGCGCAAGGTGATGGACGCGGCGCCCGAGCGGTCGAAGCAGGCGCTGCTCGCGGTCGAAGCGGGAGGACGCGCCGCCATGGCCGAACTGCGCCATGTGATGGGCCTGCTCGCCGCCCCGGACAACGAGCGTCCCGACGGCCTCGAGCCCCAGCCGGGACTCCGGCAGCTCGACACCCTGGTCGAGCGGGTGCGCGCCGCCGGGACACCGGTACGCGTCACGGTGGCGCTGCCGCCGGAGCCGCTGCCGCCCGGGGTGGACCTCGCGGCGTACCGCGTCGTCCAGGAGGCGCTGACCAACACGATCAAGCACGCGCCCGGCGCCGATGCCTCCGTCGCGGTCGGCTGCGCCGGTGACTGGCTGGCGATCGAGGTCACCGACACCGGCGGCGTGCGCGACGCCCCGGCGGCGGAGGGCAACGGCCGCGGCCTGATCGGCCTGCGCGAGCGGCTGGCGGTCTACGGCGGAGAGCTGACGGCCGGGCCCACCCTCTCCGGCGGCTACCGGATCACGGCCCGGATCCCCTGGCGGGCCGCGTGAGCCCGCCGCCGCTGCGCACCGTCGTCGCCGACGACCAGGCGCTGGTGCGGACGGGCTTCGGGATGATCCTCGCCGCCGACGGGATCGAGGTGGCGGCCGAGGCCGCCGACGGCGCCGAGGCCGTCGCCGCGGTCCGCCGCACGCGGCCCGACGTCGTGCTCATGGACATCCGGATGCCGCGGATGGACGGCATCGAGGCGACCAGGCGGATCCTCGCCGACGGCGGCCCGCACGGCACCCGGGTGATCATCCTGACCACCTACGACCTCGACCACTACGTCTACGCCGCGCTCACCGCGGGCGCCAGCGGCTTCCTGCTCAAGGACGTCAGCCCCGAACAACTGGTCGCCGCCGTGCGCCTGGTGCGGTCAGGCGACGCCCTGCTCGCGCCCGCGATCACCCGCCGCCTGATCGAGCGCTTCACCCACCGCGCCGAACCGCGGACGCCGACCTCGCACCGCGATCTGTCCGACCTGACCCCGCGGGAACTGGAGGTGCTCCGCCTGCTCGCGACGGGCCTCAGCAACGCCGAGCTCGCCGACCGCCTGTTCCTCAGCCCGACCACGGTCAAGACCCACATCAGCCGCATCCTGTCGAAACTGGACCTGCGCGACCGCGTCCAAGCCGTCGTACTCGCGTACGAGACGGGCCTGATGGCCCCGGGAGGCGGCGCCCCGCCCCACCCGCCGGAATGACCTCAGCAGCGAGGCGCGTATGCCACCCGCTCGAAGGGCCACTGGCGAGCCAGCCAGTCGCTGACCACGCGGTGGAGCTCGGCATCGAGGCAGGCGTGGTCCGCACGGACCCAGGAGCGCACGTCGACGACACCGGGCTCGTCGCGTGACCCGTAGATGTAGACGCAGCCGATGACGTCCCCCTCCGGCACCGAGAGGACGGTGTAGGTGAAGCCCACGCGTCGGTCGAAGTCCTCCGCGTGCTTGCGCAGGTCGTCGAGGTTGGCCTCCGGCGTCATGCCCTCCGGCGGCGGCCAGGAGCGGTCGGCGAAGCCGGGGGTGGCCCGGATGTGGTCGATGCTGGAGGTCCAGGCCGCGTGGTCGGCGGCATTGTGCCGAGGGCCGAGCGGCTCCAGGCGGAACCGGTCGGTGGCGGGCGGGGGCGGCACGTCGAAGTCAGGGGCGACAAGGGGCCGCTCGGGTGAGGTCACCGCGGGAGACTATCCCGTGGCCCCTGCCGATCGCTCGCAACATCAGTCCGAGCCGTACTCACCGGCCCCCGCCGCCTGCCGACCGCGGCCGCCATCGCACTGCGCCCTTCGGTGCGGTGGGGCAGCCGCCCCCCCGGCCGTGGTGCCGCGACCCGCGGCTCAGCACCGCCGATGTGTTGTGCGTCACTGTCCAGATGTTCCGGGTCGGGCATGCGCGATCATGACTTGATGGAAGCTCGTTTCCTCGGCATCGCTGAGCTGGTCGAAACCCCGTCCGTGGCCGTCGTGGTCGATGTCATGCGTGCCTTCACGGTGGCTGCCTGGGCCTTCGCCCAGGGGGCGGAGAAGATCGTCCTCGCTGAGTCGCTGGACGATGCCTTGGCGCTCAAGGCCCGCCACCCGGAGTGGGCGGCGCTCAAGGACGGTCCGCCCGCGCCCGGGTTCGACGCCGTCAACTCGCCGGGCCTGCTGCGGTCCGTCGACCTCGCCGGACGGACCGTCGTGCAGAAGACCACGGCGGGGACGGTCGGCGCCCTCGCGGTCAAGGAGGCGCCGCTGGTGCTGTGCGCCGGCTTCGTGGTGGCGGAGGCGACGGCCCGGCTGCTGCGGGCACGCGAGTGCGGCAGTGTCACGTTCGTGGTCACCGGCGAGGACGGGCAGGCCGAGGAGGATCTGGCGTGCGCTCAATACATTGCCCGGAGAGCCACCGGGGCCGCCACGGATGCGGCCGAGTTCCTCCGCCGTGCCGGCGAGTCTCGCGCCGCCGCCGAACTGGCGCAGGGAGTGCGTGAAGGAGCCCATCCCGACGACGTCCCACTCTGCCTCGAACTCGACCGGTTCCCCTTCGCCATGGTGGCGACCTCGGAGGACTCGCTGATGGTCCTCCGTCCGTGCGCCGTGCCCTCGCCGGCCGGCGAGGCCGCGACCTGATCGCCGGTGAGGTCCGGCTCTCGCCCCGGTGGTGACCCGCTCCTGCCCGTCGCCCGCGCAGCGGGGCCTCCCCGGGCCGAGCGCCGCGTCTACTCGGGCGGGGCGACCAGGGTGTCGGGCTGGTTCGCACGTCGGAGAGCGGCGGCGACGAAGCCGCCGGCCCTCAGCTCCTCCACGGTGTCCCGCAGGAACCGGACGGTCTCCGGCCGCCGGGCCCTGGTCGTGCCCACCGCCTGTCGTATCTGCATGAACCGACCCTCGACCAGCCGTACCCCGGGGTGCGCCGCGACGAACTCCGTCATCGGCTGCCTGATCCCGGCCGCCGCCTCCAGGCCCTGGGCGCGGAACTCGTCGACTCCTTCCTCTCCCCGCACGACCTCGGCGTGCCGAAGGGTGCGGGAGAGGAACAGGTCATACGCGGACCCGCGCTTCACACCGATCCGCACCCCGGGGCGGTCGACGTCGGCGACCGTGGTGAGGGACGAGTCGAGGGGCACCGCGAACACCCCTTCGATCACCACATACGGCGCGGTGAACGCGACCTCCGCCTCGCGCGCGGGCTCGACGGCCAGGAAGCAGATGTCCGCCCGGCCCACCGCCATCGCCTCGTAGGACTTGCGCGCCGCGTCGAAGCAGACGAACTCCACCGGAACGCCCAGTCGGACGGCGATCTCGCGCGCGATGTCCACCGTGACGCCGGTCGGCGCCGCCGCCGTGCCCTGCGCCAGCACCGGATTGCCCAGGTTGATCGAGGCCCGCAACACGCCGTGCGGTGCCAGATCCTCGATGACGTCGGCGGTCGCGATTCCCATGCGGCGGAGTGTAGGGCACCCCGCTGACCGGAGGGCTCACGGCGCCCGCTGGTCGTGCATGCCCGGCGGGGACGGCTCACCGCCGCCGATGCTCGTGACCAGCGTGATCACCGCCACAATCTGCGCGGCGAACAGCAGCACCTGCACCCACAGCGAGCGCATCTGATACACGGACAGCAGCAGCCCGGCGCGGGTGGGCCAGTACCGCTTCTCGGCACCGAACGTGTCCAGGTCCATCACCATGGCCGTCAGCGTCAGCACAACGAAGACCAGCAGGGCGCCCAGCAGGTCCTGGCCGGGTTCCTGCGCCACCGCCCGGTCTCCCAGCCAGTCCGCGGCCACCGGCAGCGCGTAGGCCGCGCTGAGCACCGACGCCCGGGTGACGCTCCTGCGGCCAGGCAGCAGGCGCCACAGCACACCCAGCGCAAACCCGGTCCCCACCCAGGAGACGTGCCAGTACACCGTGAACGCCACCAGGTCCACCAGCCCGTGGCGCTGGTGGAGCAGTTCCTCCCAGCCGCCGTCCCTCAAGTGCTCCATCCACAGCATCGCCGCGGTGGCGGGGACCCCGAAGGCCCCGGCGACACCCGCCGCCCGCACCCCGTTGTCCCACCAGTGCTCGCGGGGGCCCCAGGCCAGCGCGACGTCCACGGGGCTGAGGCGCTCCGGCAGCATGGCGTGGCGCCGCCCGGACGCGGCGGAGCCGGGCGGCCGCCAGCTCCAGCGGTGCACCTCGTCCAAGTGCCGTTCGAGCCGGTCCCGGCGCAGCACGCTGTCGTCGGAGTGGCCCTGCTCCAGGCGCTTGAGCTTGGCGTGCGCCTCGCGGTGCCGCCGGGCCATGCCGATCAGCCGCTCCCGGTCGCCCGGCCCGAGGGCGTCCGCCAGCGGGGTGCCGTCGGAGAGCCGGGCCGCGAGGACGCCGTGCCGCCCGCCCCACCGGATGAGCAGCCCGACGGCGGCGAGGTGCGCGGCCAGGAAGACCGCCTCCAGGTTGATGCCCGCGTACCAGCCGAGCGCCGGTGCCACGGCCACCGCGTAGAACACGGCGATCACCAGGCGCTCGGGCGCGCCGGGAGCCAAGGGGCCGCCCTGCGGGCGCCGGGCCCACACGCGCAGCGCGGCGAGGAGAGCCAGGGAGAGGAACCACCAAGCCGTCCAGGCGATCATGTCCTGCCACGACCAGGCGAACCAGACCAGGTCTTCGGCCAGCTCCGCCCGGTGACGTTCGCCGTACTCGGGGACGCCGCGGTCGCTGAGCCAGGACCGCATGTGCCAGTTGCGCTCCGCGGCGACCACCGCGGCGACCACCACGGCCGTCGCGATCACCGCGTGGACGCCTCCGCCGCGGCGAAGCGCCAAGCGGTCGGCCTCCCCCCGCCACCCGCCGATGATCCGTAACCGGTCGAACGCGGTGTGCAGGGCCAGCAGCCAGGCGAGGACCAGGGCCGCGCACGCCGCGCCGAGCAGCCACACCACGTGCGTGGCGGTGTGGCCCGACGCCCCGTCGTGGGCCAACGTGACCGCGGTGGCGACGCCGCCGCCGCCGACCGCCGCGCCGCAGACGGCCGCCAGCACCGTGCGCCTCGCCCGGGCGAGCCCGCACACCACCACGGCCCCGGCCGCGCACGCCAGCGCCAGGTGCCAGGCCTGGCCACCGGTCCACTCCGCCCCTCCGGCCACGTCCGACGCCGCGCTGTAGAGGGCGTCGTCGGGGACGGCGAGAACGATCACGCCCGCGTAGGTGTACGCCGTGACCCGCAGGGCGGTCAGCGCCCGACCCATGGACGGCGACAACGCCGCCCCCGCGAGGTTTTCCAACCGCCCGGCGACCACGAGGGTCAGCACCACCACGGCCAGGGACCAGGCCAGCCCCAGCAGGACCAGCGGGTGCGAGCCGGACGACGTCGCGGCGGCCAGCATGCGGGCCGCCGGCGGCCGGAACCGCACCCGGACCTCCCCCAGCGGGCGGTGGGCCGTCGACGTCCAGGTCAGTCGTGTTCCGTGGTGCCCCGTGGCGGTCCGGGGAGAGACCTCCACGGCGCCGGCGCGGCCGAGATCGACCCGGACCGAGGCCCATCGGGCCGACGCGAGGGCGGCGGGCTTGCGCAGCTCGAGGGTCCAACTGGTGGCCCCGGTGCGCACCAGCCACGGCCCGACCCGGGAGGCGCCCCGCTCGTCCAGCACCCGGAACGCCTCGTACGTCACCACGGCCTCGTCCCCGCTGACCGTCACCCGGGGCTGGCGGCTGCGCCACTCCCACCGGTACGGCTGGGTCTCGCCGCCGTCGAGCAGCAGGCAGCGCAGAGCCGCGCGATAGGGCTCCGAGTCCGGCCCGAGCAGCAGATCACCCGCCGCCGGCCACGATCGCGGCACCCGCACCCGCAACCGGACGTCCACCCGGCTGTAGTCGACCGACCGGTGACGGATCCGCACGGTGCTGTCCACCGTGGCCTGTCCGAGCCGATCGGCCCGGCAGACGTCCTCCCCACCGCCGACGGCCCCCGCCCGCGGCGCGACGAGCAGCAACACCGCACCGAGCACCCCGACAACGGCCGCTCCCCACCACACCGCTCTCCTGTGCATCGCGCGTTCGTTCTCCCCCCATGCCCGCGCGCTGGGCCTCGAGAGTAGCGCCGGCCGCGGACAGCGAGGAGTACTCGTGACGCAAGCGCCGTCGCCACAGCCGTGGTCGGCCACGGGGACCCGCCACGGGCTACCGGGCGCGGCCCGATCAGCGCCGGGGACGGCGGTGCTCCGACCACCGTCCCTCCACGCTGCCGGCCCACCGCACGCGAGTCCGGGCAACGTCGACAGGTGGAGGACCACCGTCGCGGCATGAATCCGAGGTTTTTCACCCCGGCAGGTTGTGGAGCGAGCCGAATGAGATGACCCGCATGGACGGGCTGAAGACGGTCAACGCGTGGAGGGCCCGCGGAGCGCCGAGTCGTGGAGCGTCTCCCGCGGCAGCACTCGCGTCCGCGGGGCGGTCCCCTTCGACGTCCCCCGGTTCGGCGGGCCGCGGTTCGAGGCCGCGCCGCGGTCGGTGCCGCCGCCGTGTGCCGGCGGGACACGGTGGTTCCGGGACCGATTGCCGCTCGCGTTCAGGGGCCGGGCGCGGCGCACCGACCACAGGGAAGAGACCACACGATCGTTCCTCGTGCCCGGGGTCGTACTCATTTCGACCTGCACGGCCGGGGAGGCGTCGCTTCCCCCGTGCCCGGGTGTCGGAGCGCCAGCGGATCACTCCGCTGGGGTGGCACCAGCCGCGGACGGCCGGTGTCTTCCCGCTTCGCCGACCCCTGCCGGGCACCTCCGAGGGTGCCTGGGCTCATGAGGTCTCCACGGGCGTTTAGCGTCTCCCGCTCATCGCAGGCGACGTTCCGATCAACCAGAGGTGCGTGCCGCTCGATGTTCCGGGCCGCGTTCACGCCCCGGTCCAACCGCAGCCCGCATCCGGCGTTGCCGCACACGAACATCCCGCCGTCCGGCGTGCGGCGTGGGCTCTGCCACCCGCAGTGCGAGCACGTCGTACTCGACGGCCACCCGCGGTCCAGCACCGCCAGTCTCGACCCGTACCACACCGTCTTGTAGCCGAGCTGCCGCCGCAGCTCGCCCGGCGATGCCGCCGGATCCGCCGGGTTCGGCCCGGCCGTCCGCCGCCCGCGCCGCCGCCCGACCTTGAGGGCGCCCCGCGTCGAGGCGGCCGCGGCCTGCGGATGCGGGTCCTTCACGGCGACCACGCAGAACGCGGTGGCGAGCCGCTTGGTGGTCTGGTGCAGTGCGCTCTCGCGCCGCACGGCGAGCTCATGGTGCAGCCGGGCCACGCGCCGCCTGGCCTTCTCCCGGCGCACCGAGCCCTTCTGCTTGCGGGACAGGGCCCGGTACGCCCGCTCCAGGCGCCGGACCGCCCGCCGCAGGTGCCGCGGGGCGTCCACCAGCTCCGAGGCGGGCACGTCCGGGTCCAAGGGCTTGGACAGCGCGGTGGGCACATGCCCACCGGCGTCGACCCCGACCGGGCCGCGCCGGCGCTGCCGCCGCGTGGGCAGGTCCGGGACCTCCATGGTGACCTCGCACAGCACGGAGGCGTACCAGCGGTGCCCGCCGCGTACGACCGTCACGGCCTTGATCCTGGCCTGCCCCCGGTCGATCAGCCGCGCCAGCCGCTTCGCCGACTCGTGCAACCGCACCTCGCCGATCTTCGGCAGGCGCAGCCGACGGTACCCGGCGAATCTGATCGTGCCGTACAGACGGAAAGCGTCCCGGCAGCGCCCCTTCTTCTTGAACCGCGGGTAGCCGACACCGCGCCCCGACCGCTTCCCGGTCAGGGAGTCCAGCCAGTTCTTCCACGCCGTGTCCGCGTCGATGAACGCCGACTGGAACGCGTAGGTGCTCACCTCGTGCCACCACGGGCACACCCCGTCCACGCCGTCCCGGGAGTCGCCCTTCGTCCGGTTCAGCGTCTTCTGGATGGCCGGCTTCGTCGGGATGGGCACACGGACCTTCCTGCGGGCCTCGTCCTCCGAGAAGCCCTGCTCGACCAGGGCGGCCACCTCGGCGCGCCACTGCTCGTGCGCCTCCACCTTGGCGGCCAGGGCGTGGTTGAACGCCCACCGTGCCGCACCGGCGTGCCGGGAGAAGTCAGCCACCTGGGAGGTGGTCGGATCCAAAGCGAACCGGAACGCCCGTAACTGCTCCACCCACATGTCCCTGCCTCCTGACGCCAAGCGGAAACGACCAGGCACGGCGCCTGACAGTGGCCCCGGCAGCCGATCTCGGGGCCTGCGACGGCGCGCGGACGTCCCTGTCCGGCCGACACACGGCCGCGGCAAGCGGTTTCCCCTTCGGACGCCCGTCGCGGACGCCGCCGGACCCGGCGGCCCGCGACCCACGGGCGGTGCTGAGGTGACCCTCCGCCCATCAGCGGGTACGGAAGGACGAGCGGGACGACGTGTCCACCACTCGTTGTGCCGGTCGGCGGGTCTCCGGGGAGGACCCCGCCCGGCCTCTCCAGGCCCTCACCTCACTCGCCGTCATCGACGAGTGCATCACCGAGCCGCCGGCGGGACACCACCACGGTGAGGTCTCGCATACGCCATCACGTCTCCCGAGGGCGCAGCCTCCGCGGCAGTGCTGGTTCTGGCGGCGCGCGCGGTCGTGACGGTCGCAGTCAATCCCGGCTTGGCCCGGTTCGGCCGTACAGACATGACTTGCTCCTGTGCGTGCGCGTCGGCCCGGTGGAGCGGCGCGGCATTTGCCGCTCCCTGTCGCTGAGCACAAGAATGCACTCTTCCGGCCACGATGTCGTTGACTGTCGCTGTCCAGTTCTTGACGATCCGTGCCCGCTGTCCCTCCGTCACACCGCGCTCCCAGGCCTGGCCGCCGCGTCTCGGCGAAGTCGCGGGAAGCCCGCGCCGGCACCCCGCGGTCGGTGATCCGCGCACCCGCGGGTGTCGGCGGCTGTCGTTGCGTCGGGTCTGTGTTCAGGCTCGGGTGTGCAGGGCGTGGTGGGTGGTGGGGTGGAGGGGGATGACGGTGTGCAGGCCGAGGATGTGGATGACGTCGGTGACGGGGGGTTGGGCGCAGCTCAGGCGGAGCCAGCCGCCGGCGTTGCGCAGGGTGTGGTGGGCGCGGATGAGGGCGTTGGCGCCGGCGCAGTCCATGAAGGAGGTGCGGGTGAGTTCCAGGACGACGCGTGGTGGGTGACCGGCCGGTGGGATCAGGGCGCGGTGCAGGAGGGCGGCGGCGTTGTGGTCGATCTCGCCGTCGGCGGTGACCACGACGACGCCCTCGGGTGTGATCGTGCGGTAGAGCCTGACGCGTGCGTGCGACATGCTGCTCACCTCCTTCCGGCGCTCTCCCAGGGATGCGGCTGACCGTCCCCCTGCTCGCTGCGGCGCATGAGCCCACCTGCCGAACGGTGCCCGCGGCCACGGGGGCCCGCGGCCGGGTTCGGCCGGCAATCCTTCGATCAGGCCAACCGGATCCAGGCCCGGACGGTCTTGCCCGGCCCGGTCTGCTCCGTCTCCACCCTCAGGCACAGCGCGTGGACGAGTTCCATGCCGTGCTGCCCGACCCGGCTCGGATCCTGCGGGCGCGCCCGCGGCCGCGCGGGTGAGGTGTCGGTGACCGCCACCCCCAGCAGCCCGGGCTCCGCTCGGAGGGTCAGCCGGCACGGACCGGGCGCGTGCCGCACCACGTTGGTGACCAGTTCGCTGACCACCAGCAACACCGCCGACCGCGCGGCGTCCCCCACCGCGGTCCCCAGGACACGCAGCCGATCGAGAAAGGAAGCTGCGAAGTCCCGCGCGGCCGGGATCATCGACGCATCGGCCTCCCACCGCGCGGTGACACGCAGCGGCACCGGATCGGCCACTCCGCGCTCACTGCCACGCCACTGCTCCTTATGCATACGTGTTCGCATGCCCGCAGACCGGCTCCTCACGCCGCACTCCGTCACGACGACGGACCTGTCGGTGCGGGCCGGACGCAGGGACCACGGCACCGCCGCGCCCTGCGACCGACGGCACCGCGGGGCCATGGACACGGACTCGGCCCGGCTTCCCCCACCTCCGCGGTGACCGCCCACCAGGCACGGAGCTTCCACCGCGCCGACCGTCTCCGCCCACCTGCCCGGTGACCCCGCGCCGCGCCGCTTCGTCCTCATGCGGGCATGGCGCCACGGCGGGCTCAGGGTGCGGCGCCGGCGCGGCGGCCCAGGAGGTAGGAGGCGGCGGCGATCGCGGCGAGGCCGGGCAGACAGGTGCGGCCCTGGCCGCCGTGGGAGCGGGGCGGGGGTGTCTGCTGGACGCGGAGGCGCAGGTCGCGGGTGGCGATGTCGGTGCCGAGGCTGCGCCACTGCTCGAGGGCCGCGGTGCTGCCGAGGAGTACGTCCAGCCAGGTCGCGGCGAGGTGCTGCGGTGAGGACTGCTCGCCGGTCATGTGCCGCAGGATGCGTCCGATCTCCTTGGTGAAGACGTCGCTGAGCACCATCTGCGGGTAGAGGTGGCGCACCGAGCCCTCGATGTTCCCGAAGGATTTGCCGAGCAGCGTCGAGCAGGGGGCGGACGCGATGCCCCGCCGACTGGCCTTCTCCAGCACGGAGGTCAAGGCGGCGCCGAAGTTCAGTTCGGAAAGGCTCGCTCCGGACAGCCGCGGGGTCAGCGCGGCCATGTCCGAGGCGAAGCCGGCCAGGTCCGCCCACGGGGTGGGATGGCCCATCGCCGTCCAGGCATGGGCCAGGCTGTGGCCGTCGCCGCGGGCCATGGCCATCAGCACCAGGGCCAGGTGCATGCTGGTGCGCCGGTCGATGCGGCCGACCATGCCCCAGTCGATGAGGGTGGCGCGGCCGTCGGGGTCGACGAAGATGTTGCCCGGGTGCGGGTCGGCGTGGAAGAACCGGTCGATGAAGTACCCGCGGTACATGAACGTCAGCAGGTCCCGGCAGATCGCCTCACGCTCGGAGTCGGACAGCGCCACCTGGTCGGCGTCGCGGATCGGGTGCCCTCGGGCGAGGGACTGCACGAGCACCCGGGGAGTGGCGTGCAGCACCTTGGGGACGCCGAGGGTGGGAAAGCGGCGGAGCGCGGTCCTGGCGCGGTCCATGTTCGCCGCTTCCGCGGTGAAGTCCAGTTCGGGCTCCATCGCGTCGAAGAGGCCGTTCAGCATGGCCTCCAGGTCCATCACCGCCGAGAAGCGCGGCGCGGCGCGGGCGACGAGCCGGGTGGCCCGCCGCATCAGCACCATGTCGGCGCGCACCGCGTCGCGTACCCCCGGGCGCTGGATCTTCACCACGGCGGTGCGGCCACCGGCCAGCGTGACCCGGTGCACTTGGGCGACGGAGGCGCTGCCGAGCGGCCGGACGGTGTCGATGTCGTCGAAGCGGCGCTTCCAGTCCGGTCCCAGATCGCCTTCGAGGATGGGCTCCAGCACGCAGAACGGCTCCGGTTCCACCTGGTCCTGGAGGTGTTCGAGTTCCGCGGCCATCGAGGGCGGCACCAGGTCCGGGCGGGTGGCGAGCATCTGCCCCGTCTTGACGTAGAGGGGCCCCAGGCGTTCGAGGGCCTGGCGGACGGCCACCGCGCGGCGCTGGTCGCTGTCGGGAGCGTGCCGCGCGGCGGCCCGGCCCTGTTCGGCGAGGATGCCGCCGAGGACCCGGGTGACGGTACGGAGGCGTGCGCCGGCGGTGACCGTCATGGAGGTGTGTTCTCACTCTCGTTCGGTGGCCGTCGGCACCCGGGAGGGGCCGACGGCGTGGCACCGGCTTCGGGGGATGCGGGGCTAGGGGGCTAACTGCTGCCTTTCCTGGCGGCGGGCGCGCCGACGGCCGACAGCGCGGACACCAGCTCGAGGAGCTTCTCCACCAGCGCGCTGAGCTGGGCGATCTGCCGGGGCAGGGCGGCCAGGCTCTCGGCGAGTGAGGTGGCGTTGCCCGCCGCGCCGGCGAGGCCGCCGAGAGCCGCCAGGGGTGCGCCGGCCGCCGCCAGCGGGTTGGCCGCCGCACCGCCGCCCAGCAGCGCCTGGAGGGGGTGGTTGCCGGCGCCGGCCGTGAACGCGGCCGGCTGGTGCGCGGCGCCCGCCGCGGTGATCAGGCCGGCCAGCGCCGGGGCGGCGGGACCGGCCTCGACCAGGGCCCGCACGGTGCCCAGCGGCAGCCCGGCCAGCGCGGGAATCGAGGCCAGCGCGGCGAGCGAGGAGGCGGGCAGGTCCTTCCCGGTGCTGTCGTCCTTGTCGTCGTCGCGGTCCAGCAGGTCGTCCAACGCCTTCTTGTAGTCGTCGGTGACGTCACCGATGAGGTCCTTGAACGTGTCGAAGGTGCCCATGCGGGTTCTCCCTGGGGTATGGCCGGGTCACAGGACGAGCCCGCCCGACATCTCGATGACCTGGCCGGTGATGTAGCGGGCGGAGTCCGAGGCGAGGAAGCAGATGAGCGCGGCGACGTCGTCGGCGGACCCGAACTCCCCACTGGGGATCAGCGTCTTGAGGCGCTCGGTCTGCGGTGCGGGGATGGCCGCCGTCATGTCGGTGCGGATGAAGCCGGGCGCGACCGCGTTGACGGTGACGCCCAGACCGCCGAGTTCCTTGGCCAGGGCCTTGGTGAAGCCGATGATCCCGGACTTGGAGGCCGCGTACGCGGTCTGGCCCGGCGCTCCGTGGATGCCGGCCACGGAGGTGACGTTGACGATGGTGCCGCGGCGCCGGCGCACCAGCGGCATCACCAGCGGCCGGGTCACGTTGTACATGCTGCCGAGGTTGGTGTCGACCACCTCCTGCCACTGCTCGGGGCTCATCCGGGCGAAGACCACGTCGTGGGTGACGCCCGCGTTGTTCACCAGGATGTCCAGTTCGCCGCCGAGGAGCCGCACCGCCTCGGCGGCGAACTGCTGCGCCTGGGCGGTGTCGGACACCCGGCCGGGCAGCGCCACGCAGCGGCGGTCCGGGTGGGCGGCGCCCAGCTCCTCGCACAGGGCCTTCGCGGAGGCGGCGCTGCGGTGGTAGCCGAACACGACGTCTGCGCCCTGCGCCACGGCCCGCCGGACGACGGCCGCTCCGATGCCGCGCGAGCCGCCGGTGACGACGCAGGTCCGGCCCGCCAGCGGCGCGGCGTCCTGTCCGGCGCGGGCGGCGCTCGCCCCGGTCCGCGCGCCGGCTGCCGTCTCGGCGGTCACGCGCCGGCCTGCGCGGCGTCGAGCAGCGGGAGCGTGGCCTGCTTGGCCCGCGCCTCGCGTTCACGCAGCACCGCGTAGCGCTCCTCGGCCAGCAGGGCGCAGATCGTGGGCGTGTAGAAGGGCCCGTCGCCGACGAGGGTGATGCGCTCCTCGGTGACCTGGGCCATGCCGCGCCGGACCAGGGCGTCCCACACGGTCGCGAACTCGTGGTACAGGTCCGTGCCCATCGCGGCCCGCAGTCCGGAGCGGTCCAGCTCCATGTTCAGCATCTGCCGGAAGACGGTCGCCAGCACCCAGTCCCGCGGTGTCTGGCGGAACGCCCGCTCGATCGGGAAGCGCCCTTCGTCGACGGCGCTCTTGTACAGCGACAGGTTGCGCTGGTTCATGTAGGACCAGCAGTGCCCGGCGTCGAGCGAGGCGGCGCCGAAGAAGGAGATGCCGGCGTACCCCAGGCCGACGGCGTCGGTGACGTCGTCGGCGTACGGACGGTAGCCCTCGCGGAAGTCCGGGACGATGTCGGGGGCCTTGCGGAAGCTGTAGGCGCCGTGCTGCTGGTAGCCCTCCGAGAGCAGGTAGTCCCGGCCCTCCCGGTACATCTCCAGGTTGCTCAGGGTGCTGGGCAGCTCGTGGTACCGGTTGAGCGCGAAGTCGGTGGGGCCGCCGACGTTCAGCTCGTAGTGGGTGATGTCGTGCACCCCCCAGGAGACCAGGGTCCGCAGGTCCTCCAGCATGGTCCGCACGGTCTGCTGCGGCCAGCCGAAGATCACGTCCACGTTGGCGGCCAGGCCGAGCTCCCGCGCCCACTCCAGGCTCTGGATGACGTGCCGGGTGGTCTGCTTGCGCCCGCTGAGCTTGTTCAGGCGCTCGTTGATCTGCTGGACGCCCATGCTGATGCGGTTCATCCCCGAGTCGTGGATGGCCTGCATCTTGTCCCGGGTGAAGAGCTGCGGGATGCCCTCGAGCGTGATGTCGGCGGACTGCTGGACATCGGGGAACAGGCGCCTGACCAGATCCATGATCCGGTGGTAGACCGGGGGGCGGTACAGGTTCGAGGTGCCGCCGCCGAAGTAGGCCGAGCCCAGGGTGGCGCCCTGAAGACCCTCCCGGTACAGCTCGGCCTCGCGCTCGACGTAGCCGTAGTAGTCCTCCAGCGCGTCGTTGCCGCGGAAGTCCTCGACCGGGAACAGGCAGTAGCCGCACTTGCCGGGGTCGGTCTTGATGCAGTAGGGCACGCCGATGTAGAGGAACACCGGGGTCCCCTTGCCGGCGGCGTTGAGGGCGCGGCGGTCCTCGACGACCTCCTCCATCGGCACGGAGGACTCGTTCCAGTAGCGCGGCGAGGGAAAACCGTGCTGGATCTTGTTGACCTGGCGTTGTCCGAGTTGCCGGTCGAGATAGTCCTCGACGAACGCGCGGTCGAGCATCAGCCGGACTCCTTCCTGTGGCGTGAGGGGGGCTCGGCGGAGACGTCCGAGCCCCGGTGGTGAGGCGTCGGAACCGCTCAGGCGGGGGTGCCGGCCGGGGCCGGCGTGCTGTCCGGGCCGAGGGTCAGCACCCGGTCGAGCAGGAAGTCGGCCAGCCCTTCGACGGTCTGGTAGTCGAGGGCCTCCATGGCCGCGAAGCGGAATTCGAGCTTCTCCTGGATGCGGCGTTGCAGGGCGGTCACCTTCAGGGAGTCCAGCCCGATCTCCAGCAGGGCGAGCGAGGGGTCGATGCCGCCGGCGACGTTCTCCATCTCGGCCGAGACCTTGCCCAGGGTCTCCTCCACCTCGACGGTGAGCCAGGCGACGACGGCCTGCCGGCGTCCCTCCCGGTCCAGCGGCAGGAGCTGATCGAGCAGTTCCCGCCGGGACAGGCCGCGCCCGCCGGTGACCGCCGCCTCGGCCGCCGAGCCGGACGGATCGGCCAGCGCGCCCGCGTGCCGGAACTCCACGCCCTCCAGGGCGGCGGCCACCGCGCCGTCGTCGTCCAGGGCCACCACGTCGACGAGGAAGGCGTTCGGCGCGTCGTGCGGCAGCCGGCGCACATGCGCCCAGATCCGGTCGGGCAGCGGCGAGGGCAGGAACAGGCGCCCGACGCGGACCGGGACGTATCCGCCGGGACGCAGGTCGCTGCCGGGGGTCAGGAACGGCGCCGCGGCCAGTTGGAGGCAGCCGTCGAGCACGGTGGCCGTGCGGTGCGGGTGGTCCTCGTCGGCCTCGTGGGGGGCGGCGGTGATCCGCGCCAGGGCCCCGTGCTCCCCGGGCGGGGCCAGCCACAGCTCCCGCACGGTGGCGAAGTGGAAGCCGTGCTCCAGGCCGCCGTCGCGCAGCATGCCGTACAGACGGGTCGGCGGGGTGGCCCCGGTGACGGTGGCGCGCAGCGCGTCCAGCGCGGGGCCGGCCGGCGCGGAGCCGGCCCGGGACACCGTGCCGTGGCAGTGCTCGGTCCACGAGCCGCCGCCCGTGTCCGCGGCGATGGTGAACCGGCGGCCGGCGCCGGGCTGCCCGCCGGGCACGGCGAGGGTGAGCCGGGCGACGGTGGTGGCGTCCTTGTGCAGCACGAGCGGGCGGGAGAAGTGCACGTCGCGCAGCTCGACGGCGCCGGTGCCGCCGGTGTCGGACCAGGCGCGCACGGCCAGCTCCAGGTAGCCGGTGCCGGGGAAGACGGTCGCGCCGTGCACGCGATGGTCCGACCACGGTGCGGTGGTGGTCAGCGGCCGGTCGTGGATGGTCGTCTCGGGACTGGGCGCGGGCACCGAGGGCGCGGGGGCGGAAACCGGCTCGGCGGTGGTGCGCACGCCGCTCGCCGCGGTGTCGGAGCGCCCGTCCCACCAGTACCGGTCCTTGCGGAAGGGGTACTGCGGCGCGGCCGGGCTGCGCCGGTAGCGCGGACCCTGGTACAGCCTCGGCAGATCGATCGGGACTCCGGCGGTGAACAGCGCGCCTGCCGTGTCGAGCAGGTGGCGCACGTCCCGCCCGTCCGGTTCCAGCGTGGGCACGACGGTGACGGGGGTGTCGTCGGCGGCGGTGACCGCGTCGGCGATGGCGCGCAGGTGCCGGGTCAGGGCGCTCTGCGGGCCGATCTCGACGAGCGCGGTGCAGCCGGACTCGATCATGGCCCGCACGGCGTCGTGCAGGCGGACCGCCTGCCGGGCCTGGCCGGTCCAGTGGTCGGCGCCCTCGTCGCCGGTGAGGGGGCGGCCGGTGAGGCAGGAGATGACCGGCGTGCCGGGAGCGGTGGGCGTCAGGGCGTCGGCGCGGGCGTGCAGGGCGGGCAGGACCTGGTCCACCAGCGGGGAGTGGAAGGCGTGCGAGGTGCGCAGCCATGCCGTGTCGACGCCGGCCCGCGCGGCGAGGTCGGCGATCTCCTCGACGGCCGCGGCGTCCCCGGACAGGACCACGCTGGCGGGGCCGTTGACGGCGGCCACCGCCACGATGTCCTGCCGGCCCTCCAGCCAGGGGCGGACGGTCCGCTCGCTCGCGGAGACGGTGAGCATCCGCCCCGTGCGCGGCATCTCGCTCATCAGCCGGCCGCGCGCGACGCTGAACCGGGCGGCCTGCTCCAGGGTGAGCATGCCGGCGGTGCACGCCGCAGTGATCTCGCCGATGCTGTGGCCGGCGACGGCCGCGGGCTCCACTCCCCAGGAGCGCAGCAACTCGGCGAGGGCGTACCCGACGGCGAACAGCGCGGGCTGGGCGAGGCGGGTGTCGTCGATGCCCGCGGCGCCTCGCGGCGCGTTGGGCGCCTCGCCGAACAGCACGTCGTGCAGGCGGAGGCCGAGCTCGTCGTCCATCGCCCGCGCGCAGCGGTCGATGGCGGCCGCGAAGACCGGTTCGCCGGCGTACAGCTCTCGGGCCATGCCGGTGTACTGCGTGCCCTGGCCGGTGAAGACGAAGCCCACCGCCGCGCGGGGGCGCGCCCGGCCGGTGCGCAGCGCCGCGGGGGTGCGGCCGGTGCGCCACTGCCGGAGGCTGTTGGCGAGGTCGGTACCGGAGCTGCCGGTCACCGCGAGCCGGTGGCGCAGCCGGGCCCGGCCGGCCGCGGCGGTGTAGACGGCGGCGGGAAGGTCGGCGGGGGCGGTGCGGGAGAGGTGGTCCGCCCAGCGGTCGGCGAGTTCGTGGAGGCTCTCGACGGACTTCGCCGACAGCACCAGCAGTTCGTCCGCGCGGGGGGCGGCGGCCTGGTCGCCGGTGTCCCCGCCGGTGGCGGGGCGGGGGGCCGGAGCCTCGCGGAGCAGCGCGTGGGCGTTGGTGCCGCTGTAGCCGAAGGAGTTGACCGCGGCCATACGGGGTGTGCCGTTCCGGGGCCAGGGCACCGGGGCGGTCGGGATCCGGACGGGGGTGCCGGTGAGGTCGATCTTCGGGTTGAGCCGTTGCAGATGGAGGCTGGGGTAGATGGTCTCCCGGTCCAGGGACAGGGCGGCCCGGACGACGCCGAGCAGGCCGGCGCCGGCCTCGATGTGGCCCATGTTGCTCTTGCCGGAGCTGACCCACAGGGGGTGGCCGTCCGGGCGTTCCGCGGTGCCGTAGGTCCGGGCGATGGCCTCCATCTCGATCGGGTCGCCGACCGGTGTGCCGGTGCCGTGGGCTTCCACGTAGCCGACGCGGGAGGGATCCACGCCGGCGCCCGCCAGAGCCTTGCGGATCACGCGGCGCTGACTCGCGCCGTCGGGGGCGGTGAGGGTGCGGGTGCGGCCGGTGTGGTTGACCGCGGTGCCCACGATGGTCGCCAGGATCGGGTCGCCCTGTTCCTCGGCCAGCGACTGGCGTTTGAGGACGGCGGCGATGCAGCCTTCGCTGCGCACGTAGCCGTCGGCGCCCGCGTCGAAGGAGCGGCACTGCCCGCCGCGGGAGAACAGGCCCATCTTGGAGAAGGAGATATGCACGTTGGGCGCGAGGATCAGGTTGGCGCCGGCGACGACTGCGGTGTCGCACTCACCGGTGAGGATGGACTGCCGGGCCAGGTGCAGGGCGACCAGCGAGCCGGAGCAGGCGGTGTCGACGGTGACGCAGGGGCCCTGCATGCCCAGGAAGTGGGCCACGCGGCCGGCGCTGATGCTGTCGGTGTCCATCGCCTCGTAGGCGGTGATGGCGGCCAGGCCGCCCTTGAGCTTGAGCGTGGTGTAGTCGTACGCCATCAGCGCCACGAACAGGCCGGTGTCGGTGCCGGACACCTCCTCGGGGTCGTGTCCGGCGTGCTCGAAGGCGTGCCACACGGTTTGCAGCAGCAGCCGCTGCTGCGGGTCCATGTGGGTGGCCTCCACGTCGGACATGCCGAAGAAGGCGGCGTCGAACCGGTCGACGTCGTCCACGAAGCCTCCGTGCCGCACGTAGGTGCGGCCGGCCTCCATCGGGTCGGGGTGGTAGAGGTCGTCGACCGCCCACCGGTCCGGCGGGATCTCGCGGATGCAGTCGCGGCCTTCTTCGAAGACGACGCGGGCCTGGTCGAGGTTGCGCACTCCTCCGGGGAGCGTGCAGCCGACACCGACGACGGCGAGAGGTTCATTGTCCAACGGACGCCTCCTTGCAGTGGCTGGGCGGGATGGCGCGGAGTGGATTCCCGGTTCGCGTGAATCGGCCGGCATTGCACGGCCGACCATGTGGGCACGTCGGCGCGGCCGTGCGTTCGGCGGCGTTGCGGAGTCAGAGCCGGGACATCGCTGGTGGGTGCTGGTGACGGACAGAGCCGAGGCTGCTCACCCGTCTGCCCTGGGCGGGGCGGACCGCACTGCGGCGGCCCGCTAGGGCGGAAGTACCGTATGAAAATCGTCGAGTGGCTTTCCCGTCGGAAGTCGCGCTCGGCCGACGGACGGGGGCATGCGCTTCCGTGTGAAGTAACGGGTCCAAGTGAAGCAAGGGGCTCCTCGCCGGGCCATGGCCGCAGGGGAATGTCAGTCGAAAGGTGGATTCTCGTCCCTCGATCGAGTCTTTGTCGACTTCCTCGGGTTTGAGCTGGAGAAAGGATTACCATCTGAAAAAGCTGGGTGCCGTTACTTTTCGGCGGCGTGTTTGGCAACGGCGCACCGCAGCGTGTTCCGCTCAATTCCTCGCACCGGCGGCTCCGATCTTCCCCTGTGTCCTTTCGGGGATTCCCTGGACGCCACGTGAAGTGTCCGCCTAGCGTTTTTCCTGCCGCCGGACAGCGATGATCCGGGGAAGAGCGGGAGAGCGATGACAACGGATGCAAAGGCCGACCGGGCGGTTTGCGCGGCCCGGGAGGAGAACCGGCGGCTGCTGGCCGACGTGGCCCGGTACGCGGTCGCCTTCCTGGACGACGACCGGCCCGTGCGCGCGTCCGAGCCCGAGGCGCTCGGCAGCCTGCTCGGCGGACCCCTGCCGGAAGAGGGCCACCCGCCGACGGCCACCGTCCGCAGGCTCGTGCGCGCCGGGGAGGCGGGCGCCCTGGCCTCCGGGGCGCCCCGCAGCTTCGGCTACGCCGTGGGCGGCGCCCTGCCCGTCGGTGTCGCGGCCGACTGGCTGACCGCGCTGTGGGACCAGTGCGCCGTCTTCCACGACCTCAGCCCGCTGGCCGCGGTGGCGGAGGAGGTGTGCGAAGGGTGGCTGACCGACCTGCTGGGACTGCCCACCGGCACCGTGATGGGCCTGACCTCCGGATGCACCACCGCCAACCTGGTCTGCCTGGCGGCGGCCCGCGAACACCAACTGCGCCGCGCGGGCTGGGCGGTGAACGAGCAGGGCATGACCGGCGCGCCACCGCTGACCGTACTGGTCGGCGCCGAGACGCACGTGTCGGTGCTGCGCTGCCTGCGGCTGCTCGGTCTCGGCGGCGCGATCCGCCAGGTGCTCGCCGACGCCGAGGGCCGTATGGACATCGCCGACCTGCGCCGCCAGGCCGCCGCCGCGCACGGCGGGCTGATCGTGTGCGGCCAGGTCGGGTCCATCAACTGCGGTTCGGTGGACCCGCTGCGCGAGGCCGCGGCGGTGGTGCGCGCCCACGACGGCTGGCTCCATCTGGACGGCGCCTTCGGCCTGTGGGCGGCGGCCTCTCCCAGCCGACGCCGGCTGCTGGAGGGGGTGGCCGACGCCGACTCGTGGTCGTGCGACGGTCACAAGTGGCTCAACACGCCGTACGACTGCGGGCTGGCGTTCTGTGCCCGCCCGGCTCCCTTCCGGCAGGCGGTGAACATCCACGCCGACTACATCCACTCCACCGCCCGGACCGGGCGGGACCCGATGGACTACCGGATGGAGATGTCGCAGCGGGCCCGCGCCCTGACGCTGTGGGCAGTGCTGCACCACCTCGGCCGCGACGGTGTCGCCGCCCTGGTCGACCGCACCTGCGATGCCGCACTCCACCTGGCCCGGCAACTGTCGGAGGAGCCGGGGATCGAGCTGCTGGCGCCCGTGCGGCTGAATCAGGTGCTGGTGCGGGTCGGCGACGAGGACCACACCCGCCGGGTGGTGCGCCGGCTGAACGCGGACGGCACCTGCTGGGTCACCCCGACCCAGTGGCAGGGCAGCAGCGCCGTGCGCCTGTCGGTGTGCAGTTGGCGCACCGATCCGCAGTCCACCGAACCGGCCGTGGCCGCGTTCCTGGCCACCCACCGCGCCGAGCAGCAGCTCGGCCGTCACCCACAGGAGACACGATGACAGCGACCCCGGCGCCCCGGCAGGTGCCGACCGGGTTCGTGCTGCCGGAACTCACCCCGGTCCACGACGTGAACTGCCCCGAGACCCTCGAACAGGCGGCGGGCGTCCTGACCGCGGCCTTCATGGATGACCCGGTCATCACCTGGATGGTGCCGCGGGACCTGGCCGAACGGCAGACGTACATCCACGGCTTCATGCGCGCCTGGACCCGGTTCATCGTCGACCACGAGGGCCGGGCGGTGATGACGGCCCGCGGGGACGCGGCGCTGGTCTGGGAGCCGTGGACGCGTACGGTCGCCCTCACCGGCGACGACGAGCGCGCCTTCCGCGCCGAGGTGGTCGCGATGACGGGACCGGCGGCCGAACGCTGCCTCCACCTGATCGACGTGCTCGACGCGCACTACCCGCCCGATCTGCCGCCGCACGTGCACGGCGCGATGGCCGCGGTGATGCCCGGCGCCCAGACCCGGGGCGCCATGCTGCGACTGGCCATCGAGATGCTGCGCTACGTCCACACCCGCAAGCTGGGCATCTACTGCGAGGCGTCGTCGGACTCCAGCGCGGCACTGTGGCAGCGCCTGGGCGCCACCCCGGTCGGGGAGCCGATCCCGCTCCCGGACAGCGAGGCGGTGCTGACCCCGCTGTTCATCAGGCCGGAGGAGATCGCCGCGCACCCGCGGCTCCCGCTCATTTTAGCGGCCCTGGACGAGGCCGGCGCGTGACAGCGCCGTGCTGCGCCCGTGGCTGACCGGGTGCCCGTACACGGCGCCCGCCGGCCCGTCGCGCCCGCCGCTCCGGACCACCCCGCGCCCGCCGAGCCGGCGGCGCCCGGCTCACGGGAGCGCGACCCCGCCCCGCCGGTGGACCCCGGCGGGGCGGGCGCGTCCCCCCGCCCGGGTCCTGCGCCGTCTCGGCGACCACGAGTAGGTGCCGCACGCGGGCGAGCCCGTCATCCGACCCTTCGCACCGCCCCTGTCCCCTCGTTCAGGGGCCGCACTGAAGGGTCATGTCGTCCAGCCGGACGAACTGCCCGTTCCCGTCGTGCTTGCCGAAGATCGCCTGGACGTACACGGTGTCCACGCCGCTCAGGTCCACCGGCCGGGTGGTGATGCCCTGGTAGCCCGAGCCGCCGAGCCAGGGCGCCGCATCGCCCGGGAGCAGCCGCCAGCCGTCGGGATCCCAGATCCGGAGGCCGACCTGGGCCCCGCCGGCCACAGGCTGGGCGAAGATGCGCGCGGCGCAGTTCTCCCGCTCCTCCCAACCGGCGACCGACACCGCCCTTCGCTCGGCGGCCCACCCGCTGACACATCGGCGGTGACGGCCAGTCCCGCGGCGGCGAGAGCGCATCCGGCAGCGCGCGTCGCGGTGGCCCATCGTCTCCGCCGGGAGGAAAGGAAGCTTCGCACAGCACGTCCTCTCGTTCGTATCCGCCACTGCCCGGCGCGGTCGTCGCGTACGGGCCCGACGGCAGTGAGACTGGCACGCGCAGCGGCATGCGGGACATCCCGAACATTGGGGATGCCGGACCGCCTTGGGGCGCGACCGCCAGGTGACGGACCCCGGCGCGGCGGGCGCGCGTCGCGGTCCGCCCGAGTCAGGAGATCGCGGCCAGCAACCCGTCGCGGCCGTCGGCACCGGTCTTGCGGAGGACCGCCTTGATGTGGTCGTTGACCGTGTGCCCGGACACGCCCAGACAGCGGGCGATCTGCTTGGGCGCGGTGCCCTCGCGCAGATGGCGAACCACCTCTCGCTCACGGGCCGTGATGCCGTACCAGTCGCAGAAGGACGGCAGCAGGTGCTCGCCGGCCGCCGCGTGCACCACGACTGCCGTGTCCCCGCGGCCGTCGCCGTCGAGAGGCTGCGCCTGGCACGCCACCCAGCGGCCGTACACCGCCGCGGGACCGATCAGCGTCGCAGGAGCGGCCGTCCGCGGACGGTGGCTTTGCCGGCGCGCGTACAGGGCCAGGCCGGTGAGGAACGATTCGCCGACCCACTGCGGCACCGGGACCCGGCCGCGGAACTGCTCGTCCCAGGGCTGCACCTGGGGCGTGCCCGCGCGGAACGCGCCGTCGGCGCCGAGGACGACCACGCCGGGCGGCAGAGCCGGAACGGTGGGGACGAGCGGGCCTTGGCGCACGTAACCGCGCAGGAAGGACACCAGCGCGGGCACCAACCGCGCCGCACGCCGCGCATCGGCTTCGCCGAACGGCCGAGCGCCTCGGGACCGCAGCAGGCCCAGCATGCCCCAGGGCCCGCGCGCGTCCCGCAGCAGCAGCCGCAGTTCGCCGCCGACGCCCAACGCCGCCAGCGTTCCCTCCGCCGGCCACTCCCGCGCTCCGGGTGCCGCGGCGTTCCCGGCCCCGAAGTGCGCGATGTCGACAGGCACCGGGCGCCGGGCGAGCGCCTGCGGCGGGCAGAGGCCCTCACCGGCGTAGAAACGGTGCATCAGGGCCCGGCCGATGTCGGGTTCGACGCCGTGCCAGAAGCTGAAGGCCGGGACGCCGAAACCCACGGCGGGGCTCGTGGCGACCAGGGTCACCGCGTCGTGCGGCACCGACGGCGCGACAGCCCGTGACACGGCCTCGCCCAACTCGTCCCCGTTCGCCCCCTGCCCCAGCACCGCGGACAGTTCTCGTCCCACCCGATCCGCCGCCTCGGTCACCCGCCCAGTGTCGGGTGCGCCGCCCGGCCGCGGCAACCGGGCGGGTGACGGCTCAGGGAGCCCGCACCGCCCCGGACCGCGGTGGACACGCCGCCCGCCGGCCGGCGGGTCCCGGCCCGCGGCGGAGCGGCCGGCCACGCCGCGGACCTCACCGTCGCCCCCCTCGTCCCCGTCACCGCGCGGGGACGTCCGGCCGTCCGCGAGTACGGCCCCGAGCCGTGCCGGCACCGACACCTGCCGGGCGTCCGTGGCAGCGTCGTCCAGACCGACGTGAGTGACCGTGCGGGTCACCGCGGCCATCCCCCTCGTCCCCGCCGGCGCCCGGCTCGGCTCCCGGCTCCGGGCCACCGCACCACGCGTCCGGCGGCCGCCGAGCCGGCCGCCGGTCGAAAGTACGGCCGCCGAAAACGGAACCGTGCTTTGGGCCGATGCCGGCCAGAACCCGGAAATCCCAGGCTGAGCGCATGCCGAATGCGCAATCCCCTCCGGTTTTCCACGCGGCGGGCCTGACGAAGAAGTACCGCCGCCGCGGCAGGCCTGCCCTGAGCGACGTGAACCTCACCATCCCCTCCGGCCGTGTCATCGGCCTGGTCGGCCCGAACGGGGCCGGCAAATCGACCCTGCTGCACCTGGCCTGCGGGCTGAGCGAGCCGACGTCCGGCTCGCTGACCGTGCTGGGCACACGCCCGGCGGCGAACGCCTCGCACCTGGCCAGGGTCGGGTTCGTCGCGCAGAACACCCCGGTGTACCGCTCGTTCACCGTGGCCGAGCACATGAGGCTCGGCGCGAGGATGAACCCGGCGTGGGACCAGGCCCTGGCCGAGCGGCGGATCCGCCAGGTGGGTCTGGACCCCGCGCAGAGGGCGGGCCGGCTCTCGGGCGGCCAGCGGGCGCAGTTGGCGCTGGCCGTCGCGGCGGCCAAACGGCCCGAGCTGCTGATCCTCGACGAGCCGGCGGCGGCGCTCGACCCCCTGGCGCGCAGGGGCTTCCTGCGGAACCTGATGGAGTTCGTGCTGGAGCTCGGCGCCAGCGCCGTGCTGTCCTCACACCTGCTCGGCGACATCGAGCAGGTGTGCGACTACCTCATCGTGCTGTGCGACTCCCGGGTGCAGCTCGCCGGCGACACCCGGGACCTGCTGGCCCGGCACGCCCGACTGGCCGCGCCCCGCGGCGGGTTCGGCCCGCTGCCCGCCGGGGTCGAGGTGATCGCGACGGAGCCCGGCGGCGCGGTCGTGCGCACCGGCGCCCCGCCCGCGTCGCTGCCGTACCCGGTCGAGCCCGTCTCGCTCGAGGAGCTCGTCCTCGGTTACCTGACCCGGGCGGCCGCCGTGCCCGCCGCGGGAGTCGAGACCCCGGGGCGGGGGATCCCGCGATGATGTGGCTGACCTGGCGGCAGTTCCGCGTTCAGGCACTGGCCGGCGCCTGCGCGCTGGCCGTCGCCGCCGTCTACCTGCTGTACCTCGGCGCGGACATCCGCGACGGCTACGAGCTCTACCAGGCCCATTGCCGGGGTGTGGCCGACTGCGCCCGGGCGAGGAGCCGGTTCCGCGGCGCCCACCAGAACACGCTGCTGTTCCTCGCGGCCGGGCTCGGCCTGCTCCCCGCCGTCATCGGCGCGTTCTGGGGCGCGCCGCTGGTCGCCCGGGAGCTGGAGAACGGCACCCACCGGCTGGTGTGGAACCAGAGCGTCACCCGGCCGCGCTGGCTGCTGAGCAAGGTCGCGCTCGTCGGCCTGGCCGCGATCGCCCTCACGGGCGCGTCCGCGGCCCTGCTCACCTGGGCGGCCCACCCGTTCGACGAGGTCGTCGGGGAGGAGTTCAGCACCTTCGTGTTCGGCGCGCGCAACATCGCCCCCCTCGGGTACGCCGCGCTGGCCTTCACCTTCGGCACCGTCGTCGGGCTCCTGCTGCGCCGGACCCTGCCCGCGATGGCGGTGACGCTCGTCGTCTTCCTCGCCTTCCAGTTCTTCTTCCCCAACGTGGTGCGGCCCGGCCTGATGCCCCCGGAGAAGGCCACGCTGCCGATGACGGCCGAGACCATCAACGAGGCGCAGAGCCTGGGGGACATCCGCGGCGGCCCCGTCATCGGGGGCGTGCACGTGCCGGGTGCGCCCGGCGCGTGGATCGCCGACACCAGCCCGCTGCGCACCGCGGACGGGAGGACCCTCGACGGGGCCCGGTTCAACGCCTGCCTCGACAGCCCGCCCAGGACCGGCGCGGGCGGCACATTCGGCGACACGGCGGTGTGCCTGGCCGAGCTGGACCTCCATGTGGATGTCCGCTACCACCCCAGGAGCCGCTACTGGGCGTTCCAGTGGCTGGAGACCGGGATCTATCTGGCGCTGAGCGGAGTGCTCACCGCGTTCGGCCTGTGGCGGATCCGGCGCCGGGCGGGCTGACCCCCGCCCCGCCCCGGGCCGTCCGGGCGCCGCCGGGAGTTCCCCGGCGGCGCCCCTTCCCTTCCCGTGGGAGCCGGAGGGCTCACTCGGAGCCGCTCTCGACGATGCCGTTCTCCCAGGCCCAGACGGCGATCTCGGTCCGGTTGCGCGCCCCGAGCTTGGTCTGGATCGCCGACAGGTGGCTCTTGACCGTGCTGAGGGAGATGAACAGCTCGGCGGCGATCTCCTGGTTGGTGCGACCGCGCGCGATGGCCCGCACGACCTCCAGCGCGCGTGCGGACAGCCGCGGCGACTGCCCGGCCCGGCCGCGGGGCGCCGCCCCGGTCCCGTTCAGGTGCTTCAGCAGCCGCAGGGTGACCGAGGGCGAGACCAGCGCCTCGCCGTTGTGCGCGGCGCGGACGGCCTCGATGAGCAGGGCGGGCCCCGCGTCCTTGAGGACGAACCCCGCCGCCCCGCCGCGCAGCGCCCCGTACACGTACTCGTCGAGGTCGAACGTGGTGACCACGACGACCCGCAGGGGATCGGCCACCTGCCGGCCGGCCAGCGCGCGGGTGACCTCGATGCCGTCGAGCTTGGGCATCCTGATGTCCACCAGGCACACGTCCGGCCGCAGCCGCCGGGCCATCGCGATCGCCTCGGCGCCGTCCTCGGCCTCCCCGACGACGGCGATGTCGGGCTGGTCCTCCAGGATCAGCCGCAGACCGCGGCGGATCAGCGCCTGGTCGTCGGCGAGCAGGACGTTGATGGCCATCACAGCTCCCTGGGGGGGACGGGCAGGGTCGCCCGCACGGACCAGCCGGCGCCGGGCCGGGGACCCGCGCTCAGCGACCCGCCGAGCGTCTCGACGCGTTCGCGCATGCCGATCAGACCGTAGCCCCCGCGGTGAGGGGACCCCGCGGGGTTCGGCGGGGCGTCGTCGGCGACCTCGACGGTGACGGCGTCGGCGCGGCGGCCGACGGTGACCTCGACGCGGCGGGCGCGCCGCCCGTGCCGCAGGACGTTCGTCAGCGCCTCCTGGACGATGCGGTACACGGTGCTGGTCACCTCCGGCGGCCACTGCGTGTCGTCGTCGGGCATGCTCAGGCGCACCTTCGGGCCCCGGCGGCTGAAGCGCTCGACCAGCGCGCTCAGGCCCTCAGGGCCGGGCGAGGCGGGCGCCGCGTCGTCGGTGTCGCGCAGCAGCCCGACGACGCGGCGCATCGCGGCCATGGCCTCGGTGCCGGCGGCCTCGATCTCGGTCAGCGAGTCCGGCACCTGCTCCGGGGCCCGCCGCGCGACCACCTGGGCGGCCTGCGCCTGGATCAGCATCCCCGTGAGGTGGTGGGCCACGATGTCGTGCAGTTCCCGGGCGAGCTCCAGCCGCTCGGCCCGGCGCACCCGTTCGGCGGTGGCCCTCGCCCGGCCGTCGAGCATGCGGAGCGACAGCCCGACCCCGAGGGCGGCCAGCCAGGCCGCCGCGGCGATGACCAGGACCGCCGACATCGGCCGGGCCGCGAACTGGACGGCTACCACCAGCAGCCCGGCGCCCGCGACGGCCCCGGCCCGTACCGCCGGCAGAGCCCGGACCGCGGATCCGATGAGCACCGCGAGGCCCAGGGCCATGGCGGGGCCGAGCCCGGCGGGAAGCCGGGTGCCGGGCAGCAGCGGGACGAGGACCGCCAGCAGGGCCACGACGAGACCCGCGACCGCCGTCCAGGTCCGCTCCCGATGGCGGATCAGCGCCAGCCCGCACACCACCGAGGCGGCGGCGCCACCGGGGACCCAGGACGCCGCGCCCCAGGTCTGCGCGAGGGCGAGGGCCTGGACGGCGATCGCCGAGAGGAACGCCGTGCCGAGCCCGACGGTGGAGACGACCCCGACCCATCGGTCCGACCTGGTCACGTTGATCACATCACCCACTCCGCGCCCGTGCTCCGCGCCGTCCGGCAAGGCCGCGGGCACTACGACCGCGGCAGGCCGGCCCGGGACGCCCGCGGCGCCGGGGCGTCGGGGCGCCGGTCGCGGTCGAGGCCGCGCAGCACCGGGCCCGCCACGAGGGCGGCGGCCATCCCCATCGTGGCCAGGCCCGTCACGCCGGTCCATCCTTCGAGCCAGGTGACCCCGGTCACCACGGCCCCGCCCGCGGCGATCCCGGCGGCCGACGCCCTCGGCAGCCCTCTGATCGCGGAGCCCACCAGCACCGACAGCGCCAGCGCCGTGACGGGCGCGGGCTCCTGCGGCAGCCTGTCCCCGGCGACCACGGACACCGTGACCGCGACGGCCGACACGGCCAGGCCCGCGACCGCGGCCGGCGCCCTGCACCGCTCACGCGCCAGCGCGAGACCGCCCACGACGACCGACACGGCGGAGCCGAACGCCCAGGAGGCGCCGCCCCAACTCACCGCGAGCATGCACGCCGTGAAGACGATCCCCAGGGCGAACACGACACCGAGCCCGATGTTCAACGCCACCCCAGCCGGCCCTGCCGGCCGATCCCCGGTATCCATGCCGCCCAGGCTAGAAAGCGCAAGCGCGCCGCGTACCGGCCGAAAGTACGGAACAGCGCCGACGGAGCCGCACTCCGGACCGGTTCGCGGGAACCTACGAGTCCGCGTCCTGCCGGCGGAGACCGTCGAGGATCACGTGCATCAAAGGCCGTGCCGTTGACTCCCACTGATCCCGGTCCAGCCGGCCGAGGTAGGCGATGAGCAGGAGGACCCCGTCGGCGTCCACGTCCGTACGGATGGAACCGGCCGCCTTCCCGGCGTCCAGCAGATGACCGAGGGCGCCTTCGATGGGGTTCCGGCTGTCGGCGACGAGGTCCTGCCACGCCGCCGGCTCGAGCGCCGCCAGGACGCCGCGCTTGATCTCGGCGTAGTCGATCACTCGGTCGAGCCAGCGGCGCAGGGCTTCCACGGGTTCGTGCTCCGCCAGCAGAGCGGAGGCGGCGCTCACGAGTTCCTCGACGTCGCGCCGGTAGACCTCGGCCAGGAGCGCCTCGCGGTTGGGAAAGTGCCGGTAGAGCGTTCCCTGTCCCACGCCGGCGCGCTTGGCGATCTCGTTGAGGTGGACGTGCTGGGACTCGGCGAGGGCCGAGCGGGCGGCCTCCACGATGCGGGTCCGGTTCTGCACCGCGTCCGAACGGCGTGCCGACGCGCTCATGGGCCTCTCCTGACGTTCCGCCTACAACAAGTGGACACGTGTCCGGTAGGGTGGGCCAGGCATCCGGACACGTGTCCACTTTACTTGGAGGCAGCAGTGCTCTCTCTCCACCCCAAGGCCGTCGCCATCACCGGAGCCAGTGGCGGCATCGGCGAAGCCACGGCCCGCCTGCTCGCCCGGCGCGGCGCCGCGGTCGTCCTCGCGGCGCGCCGCGGCGAGCGCATCGACGCCATAGCGCAGGACATCCGGGAGGCGGGGGGCCGTGCCGCCACCTGCGTTGTGGACGTCACCAAGGCCGAGGACCTGCGGCGCTTGGTCTCCACCACCACCGACCGGTACGGCCGCATCGACGTCCTGGTGAACAACGCCGGCATCGCCCCCATCAGCCCCCTGGCCGACCTCGACACCGAAAGCTGGTCGGCCATGATCGATGTCAACCTCCGCGGCGTGCTCAACGGCGTCGCCGCCGCGCTGCCCGTCTTCCGCGAGCAAGGGGCGGGCCACCTGGTCAGCATCGTCTCCGTGGCCGGCCTGTCCGTGTCCCCCTCGATGGCTGTCTACGCCGCGACCAAGAACGCGGTGCGCACCGTCCACGAGGGGCTGCGCACGGAGTCCACCGACGGGGTGGTGCGCACGACGGCCATCTCGCCGGGATACGTCCGCACCGACCTCGCCGACTCCATGACGGACCCGCGCATCCGCGAGCGGACGCGCACGGCCATGGACGCGATGGGCATCCCTCCGGCGGCGGTCGCCCGCGCGGTGGCCTTCGCCATCGAGCAGCCCGGCGACGTCGAGATCGGCGAGATCAACGTCCGCCCCACCGTCCAGGCATGACAGCCCCAGCCGTCCGCCGCCACCCGCCGCCGCGCCGTCAGGACCCCTCCACCACCGCGGAGGTGCGGCGTGACGCGTGGCGACCTCGGAGCCTGCCCGGCACGTCGGGTGAACGCGGAGTGGCCGCGGTCGGTCCGTGAGCTGAACGGCGTCCAACGGACGAAAAGGTGGCTGCCGCGGACATGCGATGTATAGCATGCGAGCCGGTCGCGTCGATCGTGACCAACCAACGGGGTGAAGGGCTACACATGCGTTTTGTACCGCGTTTCATGAGGCGGTTGAGCCTGCTGGCGGGTGTGACGGCGGCAGTGATCTTCGGAGCCGCCCCGCCGGCGGCCGCCGCGCCTCCGGAGAACGTCGGCTGGCTGTACACGGAGACCCGCACCGGCGCGGTGTTCTTCGACGCCGACCTCGAGGGATACCCGTCGTACGAGAAGATCACCGTGTGTGACAACTGGACCGACGGCCGCGGAATCGAGGCGTACCTCCAGGGATCCCCGCCGAGCAATCCGGACGGCCTCGTCGACTACACCTTCCAGGACCCGTCCAACGACGGCAAGTGCCGTTCCTGGGCCACCAACTACTTCGCCGACGGGACGCGCGTGTACGTCGAGGTCTGCGAGTACTGGGGCGAGAACCGCGAGAACTGCCGCTGGGCCGCGGGCGTGGCGTAGGGTCCGTCGTCGAACGCGGGTTGAGCAGGGGGCGGGAGGGAGCCGGCGGCATGCCCGCCGGGCGGCTCGGATGCGCTGCGCATCCGGCGTCTCGGACATTCTCCGGAGTGCCCTCCCGCCCCCGGCCCCCCCGGGGCGGAGGCGCGACGCGAGGCTGTGTGCCGGCGCACCGGCATTCAGCGGGGGCAACTGCCGACGCGTGAGAGGATCCCGCACCCGAACCGAAACCCGGCTCGAACGACGGAGCCCGCCAGGGTTGTGCGCCCGCTGACCGGCGGAAACCGGGCGCAGGACGGACGGCGTCGCCGCGATGCCGGGCCAGTGCGCGCACACCTCTGCCCCGCCTGCGAATGGGGGTCAGGTGCTTTTCCGGGTGTAGTGGTCGCGTATGTGCCGGTCGTACTCCGCGGCCGGCCCAGACCCATCCGGGCGCGCCGGGCGTCGAGCCGGTCGGGGTCGGTGACGGGGTGTCGGCGCAGGTTCGCGCCGTCCGGGTCGCTGGTGTACTGGGTTCCGTACACCTGCGGCTCACCGCTTCGGACCAGGACCCGGTCGGTGAGGTAGGCGAGGTGGCGTGGCAGGGCGTCCCCGGCTTCGACAGCGTCCCGGAGGAGGTCGAGCACCTGGCGCTGGAATGCCGGGTCGTGGACGGCGTGCTGGGCGAGGAGCCACGCCTCGCCGGCCCCCTGTTCGCCGACCAGCGCGATCCCCGGCCATCCGTGCTCCGCGACGACCTGTTTGAGCCAGGTGGTGTTGTCGGTGTCGATCCGGCTGAGATCGCCTCCGTCGCCGGTCTTGAGCATGCGGTGACGGGCGGCCTGGTCTGCTTCCGCGCGGCGGTGAAGCTCGGCGGCGAGGTCACGGTCCATCGTCACTCCTTGGTCGTGCTTCGGTGCGCTGCTGCGCGGCACGGCACGGGACCGGCCGGGGACGCTTCGGCGATGCCGGCCGCGCTACTGGACGACGACCAGCGCGCGCGAACCCAGGTCTCGCCTCGAGCGAATCACGCGACGCAGCACCACGCCAGCCTGTGCTCGATGCCGAGCGGTCCGAGCCGCTGGACCGGCCGGACCCGGCCGCCCGCGAGGCCGGTGAGAGCTGGGTGGCAGCCAGCCGCCGCACGGGCCTGCCCCCTGGCAGTGGGGGGCCGGGCCCGAGGCCGTCGGGCCTGCGCGTCCGCGGTGCCCGGTCGACGACGGGGGCACAGGTATCGCAATCCACCTGCCACCGAGCGGCTGACAGAGCGCGGCCATCTCACCACAGGAACTGGGCCACAGCCCGAAGAGCAACAAACAGATGTCCACCACTTGCCGGTGGTCAGTGGTACGCGGCTGTCGCGATCTCGGTGAAGGATCGGATCAACGGATTGGTGTCACCCTCGTTCCACACCGCCACCACTCGGCTCGGCGGCATGTCGATCAGCGGCACCACGGCCAGCTCCGCGGGCAGGTCGTGTCCGAGCGGGGCCAGGCCGACCGTGCCGTTCCACAGCACGGCCTGCACGCATTCCTGGACGGCGCGCACCACCGGGCCCTCGCGCGGCCTGCCGCCGTTCCAGTACGACTGCCAGATGGGGTCGGTGCCCTGCGGGAACTGGAACCAGCGGCGGTCGCTCAGCTCGGCCAGCCGCAGTCCGTCGCGGCGGGCCAGCGGATCGTCGGCGCGCAGGACCACGCCGACCGGATCGGTCCGCAGCGCACGCACCGTCAGGGCGGTCTCGTCGAACGGCGACCGAGTCAGCGCGACGTCGACCAGTCCGGCGCGCAGCCCGCACGTCGGGTCGGTCAGATCGGTGTCGCGGACGCGGATGTCGATGCCGGGGTGTCTGCTGCGGTAGGCCGCGGCCAGCCTGGCCACTCCCGGGTCGGTGCCGTCGCCCAGGATGCCGATGGTGATGGTCGTGACGCCGGCCGCCGCGCTCACGCGTTCCCGGACGCGGTCGGCGTGGGCGAGCAGGGTCCGTGCCTCGTCGAGCAGCACTGAGCCCACCGGAGTGAGCGTGACCCCCGTGGGCGAGCGGACGAGCAGCGCGGCCCCGACCTCGGCCTCCAACTGCTTGATCGCCCGGCTCAGCGGCGGCTGACTCATGTGCAGTCGGGTGGCGGCCCGGCCGAAGTGGAGTTCCTCGGCGACCGCCACGAAGTAGCGCAGGCTCCGTAGCTCCACGCTGCAACAATACCCATGAGGTATCGGCGCGGCGGGATGGGTCTTGGACACTGGCAGAGCCCCGGCGGTGCACTGGTGAGCATGACCGAAGAAGCGAGGACCAGCGAGCCGCGGACCGCCCCCGCCGTATCGGTGGTGGGTCCCGGCGACATCGACGCGATGAGCCGCTACGCGACCGAGCCCGCCGCCGACCTCTCCTGAAGCCGACGGCACGCCCACGGCCCGGCCACCCTCCTTTCGACCGGCAGGGCGATGACGCTGCCGCCTTTCGGAGTCCGGGTCCCTCGGACGACGGACCGATCCTTCGCCACGGCTCTTCCGGCAAGCGACGCAATCGAGGGGCCGCCGTGAACCTCTGGCCCATGAACGGGGAACCATGAACATCGCCTATTGGATCGTCGCGGGACTGCTCGCGCTTTTCTACTTCTACGCGGGCACGCTGAAGGTGCTCCGCGGCCGCGACGAACTCCGACCGATGATGGCCTGGGTCGACCGGGTACCCATGCCTGCCACCAGGGCGCTGGGGACGGTCGAGATACTCGGCGCGGCCGGCCTGATCCTGCCCCCGCTGACCGGCATCGCTCCCTCGCTGGCACTGGCCGCGGCCATCGGCTTCGTA
Organism: Streptomyces capparidis; assembly: GCF_054782095.1. NCBI lineage: Bacteria > Bacillati > Actinomycetota > Actinomycetes > Kitasatosporales > Streptomycetaceae > Streptomyces > Streptomyces capparidis. The sequence goes on from NZ_BAAGTD010000004.1 coordinate 100,881, forward strand.
CTCCTACAGGCCGGCGCGATCGCCGTCCACCTGATCGGCGAGGACCGCCGGATCGCCCTCAACGCCGGGCTCACCGTTACCGCGGCCGTGACCATCTGGCTGGCCACCGGGCTGTGATCGAGCAGCCGGGAACGGCCGGCGGGGGCCGGCGGGCGCCGGGGGCGTCCAGCAGAGCCGGCTGCCGCGGACCGCGCGCGGCAAGTTCCGCGGCAGATCATCACTAAATCGGGTGTCATATTCGTTGTTCGATATTCCCTCGGATGGTTCTGCTTCAGGCTGGTCGGGCCGCGAGAGACACATCACGGGAGGATTCGCCATGGCCATTCCGGTGCAGGATGTCATCACCGCCAAGCTCGAGCGGAAGTTCGACACCATGGACGCCAACCACGACGGCTACCTGGACTGGACGGACTACCAGAAGCTCGCCGACCGCTATGTCGAGGCCTACCGGCTGGAGAAGGACGACCGCCGGGCCAGGGCGCTGCACACCTTCTGCCAGATCTACTGGCTGGAGCTGCTGCGGCACGCGGGCGCGGAGGGGGACCGGCTCACCAAGGAGCAGTTCGTCACCGCCGCCCGCCTGGCGGCCATCGACACCAGCCGGCTGAACGTGGCCGAGGGCGGCGGCCATGTGATCTTCGACGTCATCGACGTCGACGGCGACAACGAGATCAGCAGGGACGAGTTCGCCCGCTGCCTGAGGGACGTGTGGAGGGTTCAGGCGCCCGACGCGATGGACTCCTTCACCAAGCTGGACACCGACGGGGACGGCGCGATCTCGCGGCAGGAGTTCATCCGCGCGGTGCGTGAGCACTTCCTGTCCAACGACCCGGACGCGCCCGGCAGCCTGTTCCTCGGACACCTCTGACCCCACCCGTTCCCAGGTCGCCGGAGTCCTCGACGACCGCGCGCCTTCCACGGCCGCCCCTGGAGTTCGCTCCAGCGGGCGGCCGTCGCCGTTGAAGCTGCCTGGTCTGGGCCTGCGAACGTTTCGCTCGCGAATCCTGCGCGAGGTATTGACGCCGTTCACCGGGTCTCTATGATCCATTTGGTCGAAACTCCGACTATTGTTCGATATCCCGAACGCTCCAGGACCGCACCGCAACGAAAGTCCGGACAGCACTCCGATCGGTCAACCTGAACCGCTTGCTCAAGGATTACGAGGTCCCCATGCGCAGAACACCTTTCGGCCGCAGCCGTCCATCCGCGGCGCTCGCGGCCGCCGTCGCGGCCCTGGCCGCGTTGGCGGCGATGCTCGTCGCCACCCCGGCTCAGGCGGCTACCAGTGGCGCCGTGCGCGGTGTCGGTTCCGGCCGGTGTCTCGATGTGCCGAACGCCAGCCGGACCGACGGCACGAACGTGCAGGTCTGGGACTGCCACGGCGGGACCAACCAGCAGTGGACGCTGACGGACAACAACCAGCTCACCGTGTACGGCGACAAGTGCCTGGATGTTCCGGGCCACGCGAACACGGCCGGTACCCGGCCGGTGATCTGGGCCTGCAACGGCGGTACGAACCAGCAGTGGCGGGTGAACGCCGACGGCACGATCGTCGCCGTGGAGTCCGGGCTGTGCCTGGACGTCAGTGGCGGCGCCACGGCCAACGGCTCGGCGGTGCAGCTCTGGGCGTGCAACGGCGGCAGCAACCAGAAGTGGACCGGCCCGTCCGGGACGGGCGGCACGTGTGCTCTTCCGTCGACATACCGGTGGAGCTCGACCGGTCCGCTGGCGCAGCCGTCGAACGGCTGGGTCGCGCTGAAGGACTTCACCGCCGTGACGCACAACGGCAAGCGCCTGGTCTACGCGACCACCTCTGACGGGACGTCGTGGGGCACGATGGCCTTCAATCCCTTCACGAACTGGTCGGACATGGCGACGGCCACCCAGACCGGGATGAACCAGGGCTTGGCGGTGGCGCCCAAACTGTTCTACTTCGCGCCCAAGAACATCTGGGTGCTGGCCTCGAACGGGTGGGGTACCGCCTGGCCCTTCACCTACCGCACGTCCAGCGACCCCACCAACCCCAACGGCTGGTCCGCCCCGCAGCCGCTGTTCACCGGCAGCCTCCCCGAAGGCGGCCCGATCGACCCGACCCTGATCGCCGACGACCAGAACATGTACCTGTTCTTCGCCGATGACCTCGGCAAGATCTACAAGTCGACCATGCCGATCGGTAACTTCCCCAGCAGCTTCGGCTCGTCGTACACCACGGTCATGAGCGACACGAAGGAGAAACTGTTCGAGGCTCCGGAGGTCTACCGGGTCCAGGGCCAGAACCAGTACCTCATGATCGTCGAGGCCATGGGCGCGAACGGGCGCTACTTCCGCTCGTTCACCGCCTCCAGCCTGAACGGTCCGTGGACCCTCCAGGCCGGCAGCGAGAGCAGCCCCTTCGCGGGCAAGGCCAACAGCGGTGCCACCTGGACCAACGACATCAGCCACGGTGACCTGGTCCGCAACAACCCCGACCAGACCATGACCATCGACCCCTGCAACCTCCAGTTCCTCTACCAGGGCAGGACCCCCTCATCGGATGGCGCCCCCTACATACAACTGCCGTACCGGCCGGGCGTGCTCACCCTGCAACGCTGACCCGCCCGACCCTCGGTGACCGCGATGTGGTGCGGTCCGCCGACGCGTGGACCAGCGGTTCACGGCGCCGGCCACTCCACCCGCTGACCGACACTCACCGCCTCGAGGAACCCCAGCCGCGCGCCGGCTGGGGTTCCTCTCTTTCACGCACTCGCATCGTGGGCATGGATCGAAGCCCCGATGACCCCACCGGAGATCCGCTCGCCGGCTCTGGGCGTACGGTCGCGGCGTACTTCAGGAGTGACCCGGCCCGGATGAGGTCACCTCCTGACGAGCGCCACGAGCTCCTCACGACCGCAGGCCCCGGCGGGGTGGCGCCACCGCCACTCGCCGGGCGGCTGCCGGGCCGCGAGCGCCACCTCGTCCGCGAACGCCTGCGTCATCCCCCGGAAGTCGCAGTGCGCCGTCATCATCCTCAGGCTGCGGATCCACGCGTCCGCCTCGGGGGTGCCCCCCGCACCCGGTGGTCCGCCCCCACCGTGATGACGCCGGGCGGCAGGGCCGCCGACGGCTCCCGCAGCGGCACGGACGTGACGTAGGCGCGTAACGCGCGCAGCAGCATCCGCAGCTCGCTGTGCAGGCCCCACGCCGACTGCACCTCCGCGGCCCGCCGGCCGATGCCGTCCTCGGCGTTGCTTCCGGGCGAGGGCGGTCCGATGACGCTCAGCGGCGGGCACCGCCGGGCCAGGTCCACGGCAAAAAAACGCCGGCATCCGGGAGCCGGCTCGCCCATGAGACATACGGGAATAGGGGAGCGCAATCAGCGATACACGGAACGGCGAAAAACGCGATTCGCGATACGGCCGGCCGCCATGCATTCAGTCGTGAGGACATGACCTCGCCGGGCAAGTCAAGACTTATCTTCGGGGAACCTTGACCGTATGGTGTGGCTCGAATCGAAGGAGCCCCCTGTTGTCGAAAATGAATGATCCCGCTGTGCGTGCGGTTGCATCGGAGCAGGATTATGTGTCCTCCTTGTACGAGTTGCTCGCCGAGCGGCTTTCCGAGGCGCGAGTACACCGAGCGAGTGTGCTGGAGGCCCCGGCGGACAGCGCCGGTGAGGCACACGAGAGAGAAATCGCCGCCGAGCGTCTGGCCAAGGAAATAAGCCGGCTGGAGGGCGCCGAGAAAGGTCTGGTCTTCGGGCGCATCGACCGGACGGATGGCACGGCCCTGCGCATCGGGCGGATCGGACTGCACACGGAGGAGGACGACCTGCCTCTGCTCGTGGACTGGCGCGCGAACGCGGCGCGGCCCTTCTACGAGGCGACACCGGTCCACCCGATGGGCCTGCGGCGGCGCCGGCACCTGCGCCTCGAGGAGCGCACGGTCGTCTCGGTGAGCGACGAACTGCTGGACGGGACCGCTCCGACCGACGAGGACGTCGTGGGGGACGGCCCGTTGACCGAGGCTCTGTCGGCACGGCGTACGGGCCGGATGCGCGCGGCCGTCGCGACGTTGCAGGCCGAGCAGGACGCGATCGTCCGCTCCGCCCACCGCGGGGTGACCGTGGTGCAGGGCGGGCCCGGCACCGGCAAGACGGTGGTCGCCCTGCACCGGGCGGCCTATGTCCTGTACGCGTTCCCCCGCGCCGCGGAGGAGGGTGTCCTGGTGGTGGGCCCGAACGCCCGGTTCCTCGACTACATCTCCCGGGTCCTTCCCTCGCTCGGGGAGAACGACGTCGTTCTGGCGACCTGCCGGGAACTGGCCGGAGTTCCCACGGACACGGTGGACCCGTTCGATACGGCGCGCCTCAAGGGCGGCTCCGACCTCGCCGACGCCTTGGCCGGCCTGCTGCGCGTCCACCAAGCCCCCGCCGGTGACTTCACCGTGCGGGTCGGACAGGAACTGGTTCACCTGTCCGGCGAGGAAGTCGCCACGGCACGCGACGCCGCCGTGGCGGCCGCGCCGGGACACAACCCCGCGCGCCGGGTGTTCAAAGAGCTCTTGGTCGACGCCGTCACCGACGCGATGCGACGAGACATGGGCGACCTCTTGGAGCGGATCGACGCCGATGCCGAAAGGATGACGGGCATCGACCTCGACCGGTTCACCGGAGCCGACCGGCGCCGTGCCGAAGGTGCGGCCGACCCGGGTCCGGTCCACGAGCTGGACCTGGACGCCATCCGAGCCGATCTCCTCGACGACGCCGGAGTCGACCGAGCGGTCGAGGTGTTGTGGCCGCGGCTGCTACCCGATGACCTCGTGAGGGCGCTCCTGACGAACGCCGGCGCCCTCGCCGAGCACCTGCCCCGCCTGACCGCGCAGGAGCGGTCCCTTCTGCTGCGCGGTCCGGACGACCCGTGGACCGATGCCGACGCGCCGCTGCTGGACGAGGCGGCGAGCCTGGTCGACGGCCCTCCCGAGCGGACGTACGGGCACGTCGTCGTCGACGAGGCGCAGGAACTGACCGCCATGCAGTGGCGGATGATCGTCCGCCGCTGCCCGGCGAGGGCGATGACGCTGGTGGGTGACTTCGCCCAGGCAGGTCCGGTCGCGACAGCACGCGACTGGAAGGAAGCACTGAGCCCGCACGTCGGACCGCGGTTCAAGCTGCACAATCTGACCGTCAGCTACCGCACCACGCGGGAGATCCTGGAGAGCGTCCGGGACCTGCTCACGCGGATCGCCCCGGACCAGCAGCCCACCCGGTCACTGCGGAGCGGTGACAGCCCTCGCACCGTGACCACGCCCCCGGACGGGTTGGTCACCGCGGTCGTCCAGGAACTCCGCGCCCAGAGCGCCGCGCACCCGGGTGAGCTTGTGGGAGTGATCTGCGCGGACACCAGGGTCAGCGAGCTGACGGCCCAGGGCGTCGCTCACCACGCGCGCATCGTGCCGGCGTCCGAAGCGCGCGGCCTGGAATTCGACGGAGTCGTCGTCATGGACCCCGAAGAAATCGTCACGGCCCGCCCCGGTGGGAAAAGGGACCTGTACGTAGCCCTGACCCGGGCCACCAAGCGCCTCTGCACCATCACCGCCCAGCCCGCCTGACGACTCGGCGCCCGCGTCGTCGCCGGGACGCACCCGGCGCGGTACACACACCGGCCCGGGAAGGCGGTGCCCCTCGGGTGCAATCCGGAATTCCCGGTTCGGCCCGGTGCAGGGCGATCTGCGAACGCCACAGGCTGTGGTCGGACGACGGCGAACTCGGTCAGCCTGTCGTTCATTGGACAGCCGGTCGTTCAGTCGATCGGACACGTCGCCCGGATCGCGGCGGGACTTGGGTGAGGATGCCTTCCGCTGACTTTCCTAGGAACCCTAGGTTATAACTAGAGGTACTAGGAAGCTCCAGGAGCACGGGAGAGCGCATGCCGCGGGCAGGGCTGACGGTGGAGCGGGTGACGGTCGCGGGGGCCGAGCTGGCGGACGAGATCGGGTTCGAGCAGGTGACCATGTCGCAGGTGGCGCGGCGGCTCGGTGTGAAGGACGCGAGCCTGTACGGGCACCTCAGCGGCCTGGAGGAGCTGCGCGGACGGATCGCGCTGCTGGCGGCGGACGAGAAGACCATCCGTATCGCGGAGGCGACCGCCGGGCGGGCCGGCAAGGAAGCGCTGGTCGCGTTCGCCAACGCCTGGCGGGGGTACGCCCACGCCCATCCGGGCCGCTACACGGCGACACAGACCCCGATCCGCATCGACCCCGAGCTGGCCGCGCGGGCGCCCGGTCCGCGGCGGGCGGTCGAGCTGACCTACGGCATGCTGCACGGCTACGGGCTGACCGAGCCCGACCTGACCGACGCGGTCCGGGTGCTGCGCAGCACGTTCCACGGGTTCGTCGCTCTGGAGGCCGCCGGCGGGTTCGCGCACGAGCGCTCGTCGCAGCAGTCCTGGGTCCGCGCCCTCGACGCCCTGCACAGCCTCCTGGAGCACTGGCCCCCGTCCCGAGAAGGAGACTCGTCATGACGGCCCCGACCCTCGGCAGCCTGCGGGTGCACGGCGCGACCCTGCACTACGAAGTGCGCGGTCAGGGCCCGCTCCTGCTGCTGATTTCCGGCGGAGCGGGCGACGCGGCCTCCTTCGACGGCTTCGCCGACGACCTCGCCGCCGAATACACCGTCGCGACCTACGACCCGCGCGGCATGTCCCGCAGCACACTGGACGACCCCGGCGCCGAGCAGACCGTGGCCGAGCACGCCGACGACGCGTTCCGCATGCTGGAACTGCTGGCGCCCGGTGAGCCCGCCCGGGTGTTCGGCGCGAGTTCGGGCGCGATCACCGCCCTGCACCTGCTCGTCGCCCACCCCGAACGCCTCGAACGCGTCGTGGCGCACGAGCCGCCGGTCGTGGAGGTCCTGCCGGACGCCCCCCGGCATCGCGCGCTCATCGGGCGTGTGCAGGAGACGCTCCGCGCACAGGGGCTCATGCCGGCGATGGCCGTGTTCGCCGCCGGGCTGAGGAAGGACGGCGACACCGCCGAGTCGGCCGCCGAGGTGTCGCTGCCGCCGCAGGCGGCGGCGCGCGCCGAGCGGACCATGGCCAACCTGCCGTACTTCGTGGGGCGCATCGTACCGAGCTTCATGGCCTACGCCCCGGACGTCCAGCGGCTCAGGGCGCTGTCGGACCGGCTCGTGCTCGCCTGCGGCCAGGACTCCCGAGGCGAGCTGCCCCACCGCTCGGCCGCCGCCCTCGGCGAGCGTCTCGGCACGAAACTCCGGCACTTCCCCGGCGGCCACACCGGCTCGACCACCCACCCCGCCGAGTTCGGAGAACTCCTCCGGAAGACCCTCCGCGCCTAGGGCCCGTCGTCGAACCCCCGTCCGACGGCCGACCTACCGCGGGGGCGTGCCGTCGGCTCGGGCGCGGCCGTACTCCGCGAGCGCGTGGAAGGCGGCTTTCGGTTCCCAGGGCAGGCCCGGGTACGCGGTGCCGGCGCGGCCGCCGTCGAGGACCTTGACGATGCCGAAGGACGCCTTGTCGAAGTCGCGGTCGTCGTCGTCCGAGTGCGGGAGGTCGTAGCGGGCGAAGGTGTTGACGAAGGCCGCGTCGATGTCGGACCGGTCGAAGGTGTCGAGGAGTGCGCGCAGGTAGTCGGCCTGCTCCTGTTCGTCGCGGGTGACGGGGGCGGTGAACCGCGCGGGACGGGCGCGGTCGTCCCACGCGACGACCGCCTCGCCCCGGCCGCCCGCGTCGGCGGCCCCGCGGTAGGTGGTGCAGCCGAACTCCGTGACGGCGGCCGGCTTGCCGTGTGCGGTCAGCGCCCGGAGGCCGTCGGGCAGTCGGTCGGCGGTCTGCGCGTCGCGGTAGCCGGCGTCGGTGGCGACGATGTCGAACGGCGCCCAGTCGACGCCCTCGAACGGGAGTGAGGCGTACCCGATCCGGCCGCCGAACCGGGCCCGCACCGCGGCGACCGCCTCGTCGAGGAAGGTGTTGATCCGGGCGGGCAGGCCGGGGAGGGCGGCCCTCAGCCGCTGCGGGTCGGCGAGGACGGCGGTGCGCTCCTGCGGGGTGTCGCCGGGAAGGAAGCCGGTGGTGAAGAGGGAGATCTCCGAGCCGGTGAGGAAGACGACCTCGGCGCCCGCACGGCGCAGCCGTTCGGCGCGTTCGGCGCTGTCGGTGAGGAAGTCGAGGAGTTCCCGCTGGGTGAGGCCGTTGGTGAACGGCGAGTACCAGACCTCCAGTCCGGCGTCGGCCGCGTGCCGCGCGGCCGTCTCCAGCCGGTCGCGGTCGCCCCCGGTGACGCGGACGGCGTCGCAGTGCAGTGCGTCGCGGATGACGTGCATCTCGCGGCGGACGGCGGCGGGGTCGAAGGGTTCGCGGGTGGTGGTTCCCGCGGAGGTGAAGCCGGTGTCGTAGGTGATGCCGAGGACGCGCACGGTAGGTCCCATCTTCTCAAGCCATACGGTACTGACCGTACCGTAACACTGAAATGGTGCAGGGCCCGCACGTGTCCGAGGCGTACGATGCGTACCGTGGTTCTCGGTGCGCGGAGCGAGAGGGGACGGGCGGTGGCACAGGCCGGTCAGGAGCGGCGGCAGGCCGCGGCGACGCGGCGGCGCGGAGCGGTGCTGGAGGAGGCGATCCTGCGAGCGGCGGCCGAGGTGTTGCAGGAGTCCGGCGTCGCGGGCCTGACCATGGAGGAGGTGGCCCGGCGGGCGGGGACGAACAAGAACGCGCTCTACCGGCGCTGGCCGAACCGCCTCGCGCTCGGCGTCGCGGCGTACCGCCGCCTGGCCGCCGCCCGGACCGTGCCGCCGGACACCGGCTCGCTGCGCGGCGACGCCCTGGAGATGCTGCGGCGCGCGAACAGCACCTGGTCATCGCCGTACGGGGAGATCCTGCGCGGCCTGATCGCGGCGGCCGACGGCACTCCGGAGTTCCTGGCCGAGCTGCGGCGCGACCCGGCGGCGGGCGGCGACGCGTGCCAGGCGGCGTGGCTGACGCTGCTCGGCCGGGCCGTGGCCCGCGGCGAGGCCGCACCCGAGGCGCTGCACCCCCGGGTCGCCGCCACGCCGACGGCGCTGCTGCGCAACGAGTACCTGGCGCGCGGCGCCCCGTCCGTGCCGGACGCCGTCCTCGCCGAGATCGTCGACGAGGTGTTCCTGCCGCTGGTCCACGGCCGGGGTCCGGCGGGCGGCCCGTCAGCCCAGTAGGGACCTGCTCCGGTCGTCGCGACCGGGACCGCGACCGCGACCGGGACCGGTCCCGGACCGGGCGGGGTTGACTGAGCGCATGACCCGCCTGCCGTCCGCCGCCCCCGCCCGTTCCCGCCGCCTCGCCCGCGCCGCGCTGTCCGCAGCCGTGGCCGCCGTCCTCGTGTCGTGCGGGGCCGACGGGGCCGACGGCTCCGACAGCTCCGACGGCGCGCGCTCCGACGGCGCGGACCGGTCGCCGTCGGCGTCCGCGTCCCGCACGCCCTCGGCCGTCCCCACGTCCCCCAGCCCGTCGCCCGAGCCGACGCTGCCCACCCCGGCGGACGGCGCGAAGACGGAGCTGTGCCGGGACGGCCGCTGTGAGGTCCGGGTCACCCAGGGGGCCACGGTGCCGGTGCCGGAGCGGTCCGGCGTCGGGCACCTCCAGGTGACCGGGGTCGAGGACCGGACGGTCACCCTGATCGCACCGCTGATCCAGTCGCAGTACTCCTCCGACGGCGGGTGCGAGATGGGCATCGTCGGCCCGTCGGCGGACTCTCCCGGCTTCATGAACCTGACCTGCGAGGCGGGCTCGAAGGGAACCGTCAACAAGCTGCGCCTGCACGTGGTCGGCGTCGTGGGCGAGGCCGCCGTCCTCCGCATCGGCCCCGCGGCCTCGGACGCCGACGCGTAGAGCACCGGACGAACCCAGGCCGGCACCGGGTGGTCGTCAGCCGGCGGCAGCCTCGATGAGGGAGAACGGTGCGGCGTCCGCGAGCGGGGTGACCGACGTCAGCACCAGGCCCGCGCGGTGGCACACCTCCTCGAAGTCCCCGCGGGTGCGCTCCCTGCCGCCCACGTTCACCAGCATGTTGAGGTCGCTCAGGTAGGTGATGCCGTCGTCGGCGGCGTGGGCCTCGGCGCCGGTGTCGACGACTTCCGGCAGGACCGGCTCCACGATCAGGACACGGCCGCCGGGCGCCAGCGCCTCGCGGCAGTGGCGCAGGATGGTGACCGCCTGGTCGTCCGTCCAGTCGTGCAGGACACTCTTGATCAGGTGGAGGTCCGAGCCGGCGGGAACCGAGCGGAAGAAGTCACCGGCGATCAGCGAGCAGCGTTCCGCGAGTTCGTGCCGCCGCAACGTCTCGGGCGCCTGGGCCAGGCCCTCCGCCGTGTCGTAGACGACCCCGGTGAGACCCGGATGCGCGTCGAGCACGCCGGCCAGGACGGTGCCGTCTCCGCCCCCGATGTCCGTGACCGCGGTGAACCGGCCGAAGTCGAAGGCGTGCGGCAGCGCGGCGGCGGTCTCCCCGGCGGCTTGGCTCATCGCCGCGTTGAAGTCCGCGGAGAGCTCGGGATGCTCGGCGAGGTGGCTGAAGAAGTCCGTGCCGAAGACGGTGTCGAAGGCGATGCCGCCGGTGCGGACGCTGTCGTCCAGGTGCTCCCAGGCGCGCACGACCACCGGATCGGTGAACACCCGCACGAACGAGGTGAGCGAGTCGGGTCGGCGGGGGTCGAGGAGCGCCCCCGCGCCGGTCACCGAGAAGGAGCCGGGTGTGTCCTCCGCCAGCAGGCCGAGACCCGTGAGGGCGCGCAGCAGCCGGGTCATGGGCTGGGGCTCGGCTCCCGCAGCGGCGGCCACCTCGGCGGCCCCGCGCCGCCCGTCGCCGATCAGCTCGACCACCCTCAACCGGACTGCCGCGCGCAGGGTCTGCGCGGCCATGCTTCCGAAGACGAGCCGCACGACCAGGCCTTGGTCGGCCATGCCCGCTGCCGGGACATCGGTGTTCATCACAGGTGTCTTCCTTCCTTCGTTCGATGGGCAGGTGACGGTGACCGGCGCGGGTGCCGCGCCGGTGGAGGGTCTCCTCGGTGGGTGCGCGGACTAACCCGCGGACGTCGCCCGGCAGGCCAGGGCGCCGGGCGTGCACCCGGCGAAGACCAGCACGTCCCGATGGAGATGGGACTGGTCGACGTATCCGCACGCCAGGGCGACGTCCGCGGCGTTCCGGCCCGCGCTGAGCGCTCGGGCGGCGCGGTCGAAGCGGACCAGCATGGCGGCGCGCTTGGGAGTGAGGCCGATCTGGGCCCTGAACCTGGACCACAGCCGCTTGCGGCTCCATCCGCAGGACGCGGCGAGGTCACCGACCCGCACCCGGCCTCGATGGGCGACGATGCTGTCCCAGACGGCGGCGACCTCGGGGGACAGCGACGGTGCTCGCGCGGCCCGCTCCGCGAGGAACCCCTCCACCAGCGTGAGGCGCTCCTGCCACGCCGCGGCGCCGGCCAACCGCTCGCGCAGGCGCCGCTCGTGCCGCCCCCACAGCTCCTCAAGACCGGTGACCGACCCGTCCAGCTCGTGCGGGGCGACGCCCAGCAGCGCATAGGCGGCCCGGGGGGACAAGCGCAGTTCGACGCACTCGACACGCTCGCCGCGGATGCGCGCCGGACCGGGCGACAGCCCGGCGACGAGGCCGCTCAGGGACTCGTGCCCCGTGGCGCCCTCGACCGTGAACGGGTCGTCCCCGAGCCCGATGACGACGATCACGGCAGGCTGGGGGAGCACCTGCATGTCCAGCCCGGCGCCGGTGCGGTCGCGGTAACCGGCCATCCGCACGCCGTCGACGGACGTGCCGCCCAGCGGACGGACGACCTCCCAGCCGTTCGCGGCGTCGCGATCCACGGGATCGGCCCCCGCGTCGTGGTTGCGCATGCCCCCACCCTCGCCGACTCCGGCGGCCCTGTCTTGGACGAAAGTTCCTCGCCTCCGCGACCCCGCCGCAACCCGGGCGCTGCCGGTCCGGTCGGCGGAGCACAGGACCATTGCCCCGGGGACCGGCCGCGTCACCACCCGCACCACCATCGGCACCTCCGCCACCACCCTGGCCGGCGAAATGCAGGGCGTCTCGGCCGTGCCGGAGGCGCGGCAGGACAGCCCGCCCGCGGTCCGCGGCGGCACCGGAGCCGCCGACCCGGGTGCGGCGCTGGAGGCGGCCGTCTGGCTGAGCGACCGGGCTGGTGTGCGGGTCCGCTGCGTGAGCTGGGTCGGGGAGACCATGATGCCGCTGCGGGTGTTGCAGGACAGGCGGGGCCCGCCTGCGGTGGTGCTGCTGACCTCGCGCACCGGCCACGAGGACACCGCAGTGGGCCGTGAGACGGCGAAGTGGCTCCAGCACGTGCTCGACTCCCCGGTGGCGGACCGGCACCCGTTCCACTGCGAGACGTTCGGACTGCCGCCGCTGCACCCGCGCGGCTCCGAGGTCTTCACCGCCACCGTCGAACGCCCGGCCCTTCCGGGGGCAGCGCCGTCTCCCCGCCCCCGCGTTCCCCGAGCAGGTGGGGGACCACCTCATCGCCCGGGGCGGCCCGGCCGGATCCCTGCTGGAACACGCCCTGAGCCGGGCGGACGGCCCGCGGCTCGCCGACGCGCCGGGCTGCTGATGGGCACCCCGATCGACAACGGCGCGATCCCGGCCATCGGTCCTCCCGCCACCTCGCACCGGATCCGCCTTACTGGAGTAAGGTGGCGCTATGGCAACGAGGAAGGTCACCATCACGCTGGACGAGGACGTCGTGGCCGCGGTGGACAAGCTGACGGGCGGGCTCGGCAGCAGGTCGGCGTTCATCGAGGCGGCCGTGGCCGACCGGCTTGAGCGCGCCGAGCGCGCGCAACGCGCCGTGGACTGGTTCGCCGAACGCGCCCGCCGGGAGGACCCCGACGCGTGGGAGCAGGCGCTCGAGGCGGTGCTGGCCGCCGACAGTTGCCGCGGCTACCCCACCCAGGCGCCGCGGCAGGCGCAGCAGGAGGACCAGGAGCAGCAGCCCGGGGATCGGGCGGCGTGAGCACCGGCTACATCCTGGACCACACCGCCGTGCGGTCCCTGGCGCTGGGCCGCGCCTACCTGGCGGCCCGCGTCATGGTCTCGGTGCGGGCCGCCCAGCCCCTGTACGTCCCGGCCGCGTGCTTCGCCCAGGGCCTGGCCGAATCCGTGCCCGGTGAAAACCTCGAACGCCTCCAGCAGGCACTCGCCGCGCCCAGCTTCGTCTTCCGGCCCCTGGACGAGGCATCCTGCTGGGCCGTCGCGCAGATCGCCCACGAACGCGCCGCCGACATCGCCACCGCGCACGCCGCCCACCTGGCCCTCGCCACCGGCCTGCCCGTCCTGACCCTGCACCCCGGCACCTACAAGAACGTGGACGCCAGAATCGACACCGAACAGATCACCTGACCCCCACCCCACGCCGGAAGACCGGGTCCCGCAGCGGCATCCAGGACGGCGGTCCGCTCCGTGACAGCCTCGCCTGCTCGGCGGGGTCGGTGACCACGCCGGCCCGCCCGGCCGAGAGCCGCGCCTGGGTGACCTCCCCGGGGACGGCCCCGATCGGGTTGCCGGTCAGTGCTCGCCGCCCGGCGTCGCCTCGGCCGCGGCACCCCACTGACTTCCCGGAGGCGAACCTCAGGGCCGCCGGCGACCATCTGCCGGTGCCGGCGGCCCCGCGGGTCCCGGCCGCGGGACAGCGGCCTACGGGCGCTGCCTCACCCGGTCGACGATCCCCCAGTCCACCACGTGCGAAAGCTGGATGTACTTCTTCTCCCCGGAAGCCGAGATCCGCTCGTCGCGGAAGCCCAGGAATTCATACGACGCCGGGTCGAAGATCAGGTACTTGCGTTCGTAGGACCCGCGCTCGGTGGAGGCGATCCCCACCCCGGTCCGCCCGGCGGAGTCCTGCACCCCCGGGATCGTCTTGATGCCGGGCACAAGGGCCAGCGCCTCGTACGCCGCGGGGCGCAGTCCCTGGGGCAGCACCGGGTTCTTCAGGAGCTCGCCGAGCAGCCAGTAGGCCTCGTACCGCTCGGGCTTGTCGAGATCGCTGATCGGCCGGTCGTCGGGCCGGGAGCCGTAGGAGATGATGGCCAGGATGAGCTTCTCCGGGTCTTGGGGCAGTTTCTCCAGCTTGCTCCACTTCCGGGGTGGCCACACCCCGCCGCCGTTCTCCGCGGGCTCCTCCCACATCTCGCGGCCCAGTTCCATGGTCAAGGAGGGCTTGGAGACGTCCACCGAGTCCCACATCTCGTCGGTGTAGGTCTTGACCTCGCCGGTCTTCTGCTCCGTCTCCTTGATGATCCGCTTCGAGTAGATGAACTGGTCGTCGCGCGGCGCCACCGGCTCCTTCTCCTGCTCGCGCTCCCACGCCGCCGCCCCGTTCAGCACCGTCGCGGCGGCGTTCTCCAGCCGCGGGGTGCTCGTGCCCGGTGCGCGTCCCTCGCCGGAGCCGTCCGTGCCGATCAGCACCGCCGTCCCCGTGACCGCCGTGGCGACCACTGCGGCCGCCGCGAGGCGCAGTGCGTGGCGGCGACCGGGGCCGGTGCCGGTGCGCTGGTCCGCGTGGGCCATCGCGTTGAGCAACTGGTGCCGGGCCCGGTCCCGGGCCGGACCGGCGAGCGGGGCCGCGTCCGCGTCCCACTCCCTCAAGAGTTCGAGTTCGTCATTCATGGTCGGATACCTCTCGCAGTGCCGTCGGATTGGATCCGCCCAATGCTTCGCGCAGCTTGCTGCGAGCCCGGTGCAGCCGTGATCTGACCGTGCCCACGGGGATACCGAGGGCCTGGGCCGCCTCCTCGTAGCCGAGATCACCCCAGGCCACCAGCAGCAGCACGTCCCGGTGCCGAGCGGGCAGCGCGGCCAGCGCCGCCGCCAGCTCGCGGCGTACGGCCCGCGCCCCCACCCGGTCCGCGGCCCGGTCGGCCAGCGGCTCGTCGTGGTCGGCGAGGGCCGGGACCCGGGCCATGGCCTTGAACCGGCGGGCCTCGGCCCGCCGATGCCGGCCGATCAGGTTGGTCGCTATGCCGAACAGCCAGGGCCGGGCGTCGGCGCCCGCGCCGCGGGCCGGGTCGTAGCGATGCCGCTGCCGGAACGCGGTGGTGAAGGTCTCCGCCACGAGGTCATCGGCGACCTCGCCGCCGAGGCGGCGGGCCGCATAGCGGTGCACGGCGTCGGCGTGCCGGTCGAAGAGCGCGGCGAACGCCTCGGGCTCATCCCGGGACCGCGCGATCACTGAGGCGTCGCTCTCCGCATCGGCACGCGTGGTGCCGATGCCGACGCCTGGTCCGACGGTCATCGGGGCTCCTCTCGTCCAAGGGACGACGCTCGAATACTTGGGCTTTCACCTGTCCTTCGCCCATCGCGCCGAAGCGGTTCCCTCAGACCTCATCGGCATGCCCCACGGACGGACCGGAGCGCACTGGGCCCTGCTGGGCCCGGGCGTCGAACTCCGCGCCACGCACTTCGACATCGAGGCCGCAGCCACCCGACTCGGCCAGGACTCTTCCTATCCCGACAGCACCGCATGGGTCGACTGCTTCCCGCACGCCCGCATGCCCGCACGCTCGCGCGACCGACGCCGACGCCCTCGCAGCCTTCGCTCCGTCGAGCCGGGCAAGGTGGCTGACGCGGGTGCGGTCGAGCGGGTGGCCGTCCCACCAGGCATCGAGGCGTATGAGGTTGAGCGCGCGCGACGGCGGAGGAGAAGGCGTGCTCCAGGTGGTCTTCCGGAGACCGACAGAGCGGGGACGTCTCATCCCGGTGACTGCGACGGCCTGGTGGATGGTTCCCGCGGTGCCCACACGGGTTCCGTACTTGGCTCGCCACCGCTTGTCGCGCTGCCGGAGGCGGGCGTGGTCGAGGACTTCTTAGACCTCGCGGGGTTGCGGGGAGGGGATCCGGCCTCCGGTCTTCGAGCTGTGGCGCACTGGTCGCGCGCCGGGCAGGGGCGGCATGTTTCCTGGTTGAACTCGATGACGATGGCCTTTCCCCGGAGATCCCCGGCGGCACCGACCCGCACTGCCCGCGGCACAGCCCCACCGCGGTCGTCTTCGTGCCGGCCCCGCCGGCGGGCGCGGGCACCTGACCGCGCGGCGGGAGCGCGGGAGGACACGGTCACGGCAGGAGGAGGCAGGGTGAGCCGGACGGACGACACACACGCACCCGGCGGCCGGATCGTGGTCGGCGTGGACGGCTCGGAGCCGTCCACGCGGGCACTGCGCTGGGCGCTGCGCCAGGCGGAGCTGACCGGGGGCGTCGTCGACCGGCACCCTGGCATGCGCGGCTCGCACCAGCGGCTGGGGGAGTCCACCGCTCCGTTCACCGACGCCGCCGACGCGATCTTCGGCGGCAGTTGGGCGGGGGACGCGGTCGCGGTCGCCGCCATCGTCTCGGGTCTCGGGGCGCTCAACGGCTGGACGATGATCCGCGCGGAGACGCCGAACCCGGCGGCGCGGACGGACTGTTCCCGCGGGCCGGCGGGCAGGCCGCGCGGCCCTCCCGCCGGCCCGCCGGCCGTCACACCGATCACATCGGGCCAACATCGCTGTATCAGGCCAATTGGACGAGCACGCTCTGTCGCGATCGGCCCGAGGCTCCTACGGTGATACACGCAGTTGGTTCGCACCTCCGTTCGGGGGCGCGTCGCAAGAGGGAACCCGGTGGGAATCCGGGACTGTCCCGCAGCGGTGAGTGGGAGCGAACGCCGTCAATGGCACTGGGGCGTCGAGTCGGCCCGGGAAGCGACGGCCAGTAGTGGTCCGGCGGATGTCCGCCGGGCGGGCCCACGAGTCCGAAGACCTGCCAGCCGCGCACGTGTGAGACGCACGGGCTGTGCACGGCGACCTCGGGGATTGGGTCGGCGCTTCCGAACGTTCCGACGGCGCACGCGCCGCGGAGCCGCCTCCCCCCGGGCCGGTGCCCAAAGGCTCGGGACGACGAGGGAGGACGCGCTCGTGACCGTTGAAGTCCGCATCCACGCCGGCCGTGGACCGACCGGCTGCCGACCCCGCCGCGGCGTGCCGTGCTGACACTCGGGGCAGGAGGACGGGGTCCGCGGCCCTCCGGCGGCCGTGCTGCCTCCGGCGCCTGCCACGGCACGCTGGGCGAGCTCTACCAGGGCCCGCTGGCCCCCGGGCCCGATCCGGACATCGCGCTGGTGTCCTTTCCGGTGGACCGGCACTCCTGGGTCCACTTCACCCCGGGACCGGACCCGGTCACGGCGCCGCCCCTCGGGTGGAAGGCGTCGACGGCGGCGGGCCTCTTCCTCGACCGCTTCGGCCTGTCGCTGCCGTCGGGCCGCTGGAGCACGCACTCCGAGCTGCTCGTCGGTGTCGGGATGGCCAGTTCCACCGCTGATGTCGTCGCGACGCTGCGCTGCCTGTTCCGCGTCTTCTCCCTGCCGTACGACCAGGACGCGGTCCTCGGTGTCCTGGCCGCGATCGAGCGGGCCGACAGCGTCTTCCTGGACGAGTTCGCTCTCCACCTCAGCGCCCGGCACCGCGTGGTCCGGCGGCTGGGCACGGGCATCGGCTTCCACACCGCCTACGTCGCGGAGCCCGGCACCGTGGACACCCAAGCCGTCACGGAGGGGCTGCTGCGGCACTACCGGCGTCGCGGCCAGGAGTACGAGCGGTGCCTGACCGACCTGCTCAAGGGCTTCGAGTCCGGTGACCGGGCCGTCGTCGCCCGAGCGGCGACCGCCAGCGCCGTGCTCTCCCAGGAGGTGCTGCCCAAGGAGACGTTCGAGGACCTGCTGGCCCACCGCGAGGAGTTCGGTGCCGACGGGGTGTTCGTCGCCCACACCGGATCCCTGATCGGCTACCTCTTCTCCCGCCGCCCGACCGGGGAGGCCAAGTCCGACCTGTCCGCTTTCTTCCGCTCGCTCGGCCACCAGTGCTCATTCGCCCAAGGAGGCTACGGGTGATCCACCACCACATCGCCGACGCCCTGAAGACGCCCGATCTGGTCCGCCTCACCGACCGCATGGTCCTGGTCCGGTTCGAGTCGATGAAGATCTACTCCGCGCTCGCGGCCGTCCGGCACCTGCTGGACCGGGGCGCGGTCCGCCCGGGGCAGACCCTGATCGACAGCTCCAGCGGCATCTACGCCTACGCGCTGGCGCTGGCCTGCCACCGCCACGGCCTGCGGTGCCACATCGTCGCGTCCACCACCGTGGACACCACCACCCTCGCCCAGTTGGAGATCCTGGGCGCCACCGTGGAGCAGGTCAGGCCGTCGCGGAACCTGAAACTCGACCAGGAGCTGCGGGTGCGGCGGGTGAAGCAGATCCTCGCCGAACGCCCCGGCTGCCACTGGATGCGCCAGTACCACGACGACGTCCACTACCTCGGCTACCGCGAAGTCGCCGACCTGGTCGCCACGGAGTGCGGCGGGCGGCCGCTGACCGTGGTCGGCGGCGTCGGCTCCGGCGCCTCGACAGGCGGGATCGTGGAGCACCTGCGGCTTCGCGACCCGTCGGTTCGGCTGGTGGGGGTGCAGCCGTTCGGCAGCGTGACGTTCGGCAGCCAGCACCACCACGACCCGGAGGCGATCATCGCGGGGATCGGGTCGTCGATCGTCTTCGACAACGTCCGCCACCACCTGTACGACGCCGTGCACTGGCTGGACTTCACCCACGCCATGGCCGGCGCGGTCGCCCTGCTCCGCGGGCACGCGGTGTTCGCCGGGCTGTCCACCGGCGCCGCCTACCTGGCGGCGGCCCACGAGGCGCGCCGCGACCCCGACCGGCTGCACCTGGTGGTCGGCGCCGACACCGGCCACCGCTACGTCGAGCGGGTCTTCGCCCGCCACCGGGAGGCCCCTGACCCCGCCACGCTCAAGCCCGTGGAGGTCGCGGACCCCGAGGAGATGGCCATGCCGTGGTCCACGATGGCGTGGAACCGCACCCCCTGCCCGGAGCGCTGGAAGGAGCGGGCGGCATGACCGTGGTCTGCCTGGAATCCCTCACCTTCGGACTCGGCCACCTGGTGCGCGCGGCCGACGCGCTCGGCGAGCGGCTGCGGCTGCTGACCCGTGACCCGTCCTGGTACGCCTACGAACTGGACCGGCTCCCCCCGGGCGCCCTGGACGTCGTGGAGACCGACACCTTCGACACCGAGCGGGTGGCCGAGCTGCTGCACCGCACCCCCCGGCTGCGCGGCCTGATCAGCTCCACCGACACCTGGACGCTGGTCGGCGCCGAACTGACCGCCCGTTTCGGCCTGCCCGGCCTCGACCCGGCCGTGCTGCGGCTGACCCGGGACAAGGCCGCCGTGCGGAACCGGCTGCACCGGGCCGGGCTGACCCGGGGCAGGGCCTTCGAGGCCGCGCCCGCCGCCGCGGAGCCGGGCACCGACCCGCGGGCGCTGCTGCTCGAGGAGGTGGGTCTGCCCGCGATCCTGAAGGACTCGGCGGGCACGGGCAGCCAGAATGTGTGGCTGGTCCGGGACGAGCGTGAGCTGGACGCGGCGCTGGCGGAGGCCGCCGGGCGGCGGCTGGCGGGCCGGCTGTTCGCCGAGCCGTGTTTCCGCGGCCCGGTGTACAGCGCCGAGACGCTCACCTGGGCGGGCCGGACCCGGCTGCTGGGCGTCTCGAGCCGGCTGATGTCCCCGGAACCGCGCTTCCGCGAGGAGACGACCGCGTTCCCCGTCGCCTTCCCGGAACCGCGGCGAGTGTCCCTCGAGCAGTGGCTCGGCCGCGTGCTCGCCGCGATCGGGTACACCGACCGCTTCGCCCATGTGGAGTTCGTGCTGACCGCCGACGGCCCGGAGGTGGTGGAGGTCAATCCGCGGATCGGCGGGGCCCTGGTCGGCGAGGGCATGTGCCGGGCGCTGGGCGTCAACGTGTACGAGGCGATGGTGGAGACGGCGCTGGGCCGCTGCCCCCGGCTGATGGACGCCCGGCCGCCCGGCGGGCCGGCGGTGGCCTTCGTCCTCGGCTACCCGGCCGCGCCCGGGGTGTTCACCGGGGTCGCCGGGCTCGACCGGCTGAAGGGGATGCCGGGCGCACCGGCCTGGTACCCGGTCAAGCGGATCGGTGACCGCCTGGAGCACCTCGACGACAGCCGGGGCTACGCGGGCATCGTCTACGCGGAGGCCGAGACCGCCGAACTCGCCACGCACCGGGCCGTGGCCGCCGCCAACACCGTGCGGGTGCTCACCGAGCCCTTCGCCGACCGGCCCGGGCGGACGGACGGTGGGTGAGCGGCCGGGGGCGCCGCGGGCCCGGGCCCCATGGTGGCCACACTCAGCGGTCCGCCGCGGTTCCTGCCGCCCAACTCGTCGCTGATCCCGCTCGGCAGCTTCATGGTCGCCGCGCGGCCGGAACGGCGCGCCGCGCGCCGGCGACGGCGGGGAGGACGGCGGCAGCGGGGAGGGCAGCGGCCGGGCCGAGGGAGAGCACGACGGGAACCGCCACGACGACAACCGGGGCGACGACGGACAAGGAGCACCGAGACACCATGACCCACACGAGCGGATTCCAGGACGACGACTTCTGGACCGAGTTCCACGACTTCCTCTTCCCCGATGAGCGCTACGCCCGGGCGGAGGAACTGCTCGACAGCTCCCCCCTGCTGTCCTTCGCGCCCGAAGCGCGGGTGCTGGACCTGTGCTGCGGGCCGGGCGTGTTCACCGTGCCGCTGGCCCGCCGCGGCTTCGCCGTGACGGGTGTGGACCGCAGCCCGGCCATGCTGGAGCGGGCGCGGGCGCTGTCCGCAGGGGCCGGGGCGCCGGTCCGGTACGTCCGGGCCGACGTGCTGGAGTACGCGGAGCCGGGCGCCTTCGACGTGGTGCTCAACATGTTCACCTCGTTCGGGTACTTCGAGGACCCCGCCGACAACGCCCGCGTCCTGCGCACGATGTACACCTGTCTGGCCCCCGGGGGGAGCGTGCTGCTGGACCTGGCCGGGAAGGAGCAGCTCGCCCGCAGGGTCACCCCGCCGAAGGTGGTGCGGCGCGGCGCGGACCTGCTGGTGCAGACCGACACCGTGCTGGACGACTGGGCGCGGCTGCGCAGCGACTGGGTGCTGGTCCGGGGCGAGCGGGTGACGCGGGCCGCGCTGGTGTGGTTCGTCTACAGCGCCGTGGAGCTGCGGCGGATGGTCGAGGAGGCGGGGTTCGGCCGGGTGGAGGTGTTCGGCGGCTTCGACGGCCGCCCGTACGACGAGAATGCCGAGCGGCTGGTCCTGCGGGCGGTCCGCGAGGGATGAGGCGGTGCGGGGCGTGCGGTCGTGCGCGCGCCCTTTCACCCCCGGTGCACGGATAAGTAGGATCGCCTGGTCATCGCCGCGACGGGAGACAGGAAGCCGGTGCGAATCCGGCACGGTCCCGCCACTGTGACCGGGGAGTGCACCCCTTCGGCATGCCACCGCGCACCGCGTGGGAAGGCAGGGGGAACGTCGATCCGGGAGTCAGGACACTGGCCTGTCGCGGGCCCGTTCCGAGGAGCGCGGACTCCCCAGGAGGCTTCACGTGTACCACCGCATGCCCCGCCGTTCCCGCCTGCGCGCCGCCGCCGCGGCCCTCGCCCTCTCCGCGGCCCTGCTGACCGCCGGGTGCGGCACGGGCGACGACTCCGCCGGCAAGCCGGAGACCGCCGCGTCACCGGTCGACGGCTTCCCGGTCACCATCGACAACTGCGGCGTACGGACGACGTACGACGAGCCGCCCTCCCGGGTGGTCACCATCCACCAGCACCCGGCGGAGCTGATGCTCGCCCTGGGCCTGAAGGACCGCATGGTGGGCACCGCCTTCCCCGACTCGGCAGTCCTGCCCGAGCTGAGGAAGGACTTCGAGGCCGTCCCCGAGCTGGCGAGGAAGGAGCCGTCGTTCGAGACCGTCCTGGACGCCGAGCCGGACTTCGTCTACGGCGGCTACGGCAGCGCGTTCGCCGAGAACGAGGGACGCTCCCGCGAGGCGTTCGCCGACGCGGGCATCGACACCTACCTCAACCGCGAGTACTGCGGCAGGAAGCGGGTGACGATGGAGGACACCTACGACGAGATCCGCACCATCGGCAGGATCTTCGGCGTGCCGGACCGGGCCGACAAGCTGGTCGCCGACCTGCGGGGACGCGTCGGCAAGGCGTCCTCCGCCGTGCGGAGCGAATCCGCCGTCTCGGTGTTCGTCTACGACAGTGGCGACAAGACGGCCTTCACCGCGGGCGGCAGGAGCCTGGGCACCGAGCTCATCCGGCTCGCCGGCGGCCGGAACGCCTTCGCGGACCTCGACGACGTCTTCGCCGACGTCTCCTGGGAGCAGGTCGTGGACCGCGGGCCCGAGGTCATCGCCATCTACGACTACGCCGGCGCCGGCAGCGTCGAGCGGAAGAAGGAGTTCCTGCTCTCCCGGCCCGCGCTCGCCGATGTGCCCGCCATCCGGAACAAGCGGTTCGTGGTGCTGCCGCTGACCGCGACCCTGGTCGGTGTCCGCTCGGCGTACGCGGTCGAGGACCTGGCCCGCGGCCTGCACCCCGGCAGCTTCCGGTGAGGGCTCCTGCCAAGGACACCCCCGCGGCCGCGGACGCCGCCCGGCGCCCGCGCGCCGGGGACCGGCCCGGCCGCGGCTCCCTCACCCTCGCCCTGGTCGCCCTCGGTCTGCTGCTCCTGCTCTCGGCCACGGCCGGCATGGCCATCGGATCGGTGCGCGTGCCCCCCGGCGAGGTGTGGGGCATCGTGACGCACGCGCTCGGCCTCGACCGGTCCGAGCCGACGTGGTCCACGGCACGGGAGACGATCGTCCTGGACGTGCGGGCGCCGCGGGTGCTGCTCGGGGCCGTCACCGGCGCCGGTCTCGCCGTGGTCGGCACCGCCATGCAGGCCCTGGTGCGCAACCCGCTGGCCGAGCCGTATCTGCTCGGGGTCTCCTCCGGGGCGTCCCTCGGCGCGGTGATGGTGATCGTCTTCGGGGTGAGCGTGTTCGGTCCGGTGTCGCTGTCCGCCGCCGCGTTCGCCGGTGCCCTCGGTGCCCTGTTCCTCGTCTACGCCACCGCCAGCACCGGCGGACGCGTCACCTCCTCGCGGCTGGTGCTCTCCGGTGTGGCGATCGCGTCGGTGCTGACCGCGGTGCTGGACCTGCTGCTGCTCACCACGGACCGGGGCAACGAGGCGCGGGCGGTCCTCGCCTGGACCCTGGGCGGCCTGGGCGGAGTCGACTGGGGGACGCTGTGGCTGCCGAGCAGTGCCCTGCTGCTCGGCATCGGGATCCTGATGGCGCGGGCGCGCCACCTGAACCTGCTGCTGGCGGGCGAGGAGGCCGCCACCACGATGGGCCTGGACGTGGCCCGCTTCCGGGCCCGCATGTTCGTGCTGCTCTCCCTGGTCACGGGCGTGCTGGTGGCGGCGGCGGGGCCCATCGGCTTCGTCGGCCTGATGCTGCCGCACATCGTGCGCCTGTTCGTCGGAGGCGACCACCGCCGCGTGCTGCCGACGGCGGCACTGGCCGGAGCGGTCTTCCTGATCTGGGCCGACATCGCCGCGCGCACCGTCGCCGCACCGACGGAGATCCCGGTCGGTGTGCTCACCGCGCTGTGCGGCGGACCGTTCTTCCTGTGGTTGATGCGCCGGGACGCCCGGCGCCACACCGACCGAGGAGTGGCATGACCGCGGCAGAACTGGTCATCGACGGTGTCACCCTCACCGCGGGCGCGCGCCACCTGGTGCGGGAGGTCTCCCTGACCGCGCGCCCCGGTGAGGTGATCGGCCTGGTCGGGCCCAACGGCAGCGGCAAGTCCAGCCTGCTGCGCGCCGTCTACCGCGTGCTGCGCCCGCGGGCCGGCCAGGTCCGTGTCGACGGCGCCGACGCCTGGTCACTGTCCCCGCGGCGCCTGGCCAGGACCCTGGCCGCCGTGGTGCAGGAGCCCGCCGCCGACCTCGACCTGTCGGTGCGCGAGGTCGTCGCGATGGGCCGCACCCCCCACAAGCGGCTGCTCGACGGCGACACCGCCGAGGACGTCGGCCTGATCGAGTCCGCCCTCACCGCGGTGGACGCCGCCGACCTGGCCGACCGCCCCTTCGACCGGCTCTCCGGCGGCGAACGCCAGCGCGTGCTCATCGCCCGCGCCCTCGCCCAGCAGCCGGCGCTCCTCGTCCTGGACGAACCGACCAACCACCTGGACGTCCGGCACCAACTGGAGGTCCTGGGCGTGCTGCGGCGGCTGCCCGCCACCGTCCTGGTGGCCCTGCACGACCTCAACCTGGCCGCCTACTACTGCGACCGGCTGCACGTCCTGCGCGACGGCGAGGTCACAGCCTCCGGCCCGCCCGCCCGGATCCTCACCCCGGAGCTGCTGGCCGAGGTGTACGGCGTCGTCTGCGAGGTCGTCATCCACCCGCGCACCGGCGCGCCGCACGTGACCTTCCTCCCCACGGAGCCGGACCGGGCCGCCCCGGCGGGTTCCTGATCACTCCGATGACTGATCGTGCGGTGCCGTCGCCGGAGGATCGGCCGGGCGGGCCCGCCCGCCGTCGTGGCCGGACACCACCACCGCCAGCAGCCCCACGACCACGGCGCCGACCGCCAGTCTGCCCGCGGCCCGCACGGCCCACCCCGCCCGGGACGCCCCCTCCCGGCGGCCGGGCGGGCCCAGGCGCTCGGCCCGCCGGGCGGGCCGCAGCAGCCGCAGCAGGAGCAGCGCGGCGACCGGCAGTTGCAGCAACCACAGCACGGTGCGCGGCCACTCGTCGTACCAGACGTTGGTGCCGTACAGCAGCGTGTGCCACACACTCAGCACATAGACGACGATCACGAACCGGTGCAGCCGGCGCCAGGTGTTCGCGCCGATGCGGTGCCGCAGGTAGAACAGCAGCCCGAGCGGGACGGCGAGGTAGAGGGCGCCCTGACCGATCGGGATGGCCGTCCGGCCCGTCCCCGAGTCGTACCACCCGGGGACGAACGAGTCCGCGAACCCGCTCCACAGCCGGTCCGCCCAGGACAGCCGGGCCTCGTAGCGCACCAGTTCGGCGGCGAACATCAGCGCGTGCGCGGCCATCAGGGCCATGGTGGTCAGGCTCGTGGTGCGGTGCCAGCGCTCCAGGGCCGCGCGGGAGACCGGCAACCGGTCGGACCGCGGCCCCGACACCAGCAGCCCGAGCATCACCGTGCCCCACGCCCACAGCAGCCCCGACCAGCCGAACGCCTGGCTGAGCAGGTACATCCAGTACTCGGCGGGGTCGTCCATGAACGGCATCACCGCGACCGTCGCCGACGAGCCCGACTCCATCCGCGCGTACAGCAGCGCGAACACCGCCGCCGTCACCCCCACCGCGGCGGCCGCGTCGGGCAGGGCGGCCCGCAGGTCGGCGCGGAGCGCGCCCCGGCCGGCGGCGCTCCGTCCACGTGCCGACGACGCGGCCGTGCCGTCCCCGTCCGGCGTGGCTTCCGGCAGCATCCCCGAACCTCCCGAACACCGGCCACCACCAGGTGGCGTGTGGCATGAGTGACACAAGTGTCACCGAGACACGGCGCTTCACGAGGTCTGCTTCCAGCCAGAACGGAGCACCCCGGTCCGGTGGGTGCGGCGTGGGGGCAGGAGCGCCGCCGTGGCTGGCTGGTCAGTGGCCCGCGACGACGCCGGACAGTTCGTTGGTGCTCTTCGGCAGGGTCACGGAGCCGAGCTTCTCGCCCGATTCGATGTCGACGGCGTGGAGCTTGCGCTTGCCCGGCTCGGAGACGTACGCGGTGTGGTCGCGGACGAACAGGGTGGGCCGGGCCTGCTGCCAGTCCAGCGGTTCCCGCCACTCGTCCACGACGGGGATCTTCTTGTCCACCTTGCCCGTGCCGGGGTCGATGACGTGCAGGGCGCCGTCGGTGCCGAGGACGAGCGCCTCGCCGTGCGGGCCGCGGCCGAGCGAGCGGAACGAGTAGCTGGTGCCCAGGTCGACCAGGCGCAGCTTCGCGGTCCCGGTGTCGATCAGGGACACGCGGGTCGGCCGCTCCAGTTCGGCGTCCGGGTCGGTCTTGTAGTCGCCGAGGAGGACCGGCGACGCGTCGCTGCCCTGCTGGTTGCCGATGCGGCCGTAGTCGTCGGGGGCGTCGACCTTGGTGAACTCGCCGTCCTTGTAGATCAGGACGCCGTCCTCGCAGCCGACGGCGACCGCCTCGCCCTTGGCCGCGGCCTCCCCGTGGACGCCGGGGCACTTCTCGTTGCGCTCGATCTCCTTGTTGTCCTTGTCCAGGACGAGGGCTCCGGTGCGCTTCTCCTCGGTGCCGAGGGTGCTGAGCAGTTCGCCGTTGCTCAGCTCGATGGCGACGCCGTGGTGGGGCTCGGCGGAGGTGTAGGTGCGGCCTTCCGGCTTGGTACCGGCGGCGAGGTCGTCGGGGTCGAAGACGTTGACCTCGCCGGTGCCGTCGGTGAACAGGACGGTCCTGCCGGCGTGCCGGACGACGTGGCCGGGCTTGGCGCCCCGGTACTCGACGCCGGTGAAGGTCTGCTCGGCGGCGTTCAGGACGCGGAATCCGGAGTCGGTGGAGACGAGGACGTGGGTGTCGTCGCCGGCGGGGTTGACGCGGTTGAAGCCGGGCAGCTCGATCGTCCCGGCGAGCTCGAGGCTCCGGCCGTCCAGGATGTACAGGCCGCCGTCGAACGTGGCGACCAGCGGCTCCTTCACCGCGGCGGCGGCCTTGGTGCCCGGTGACCGCTTCGCCGGGTCCTTGGCGGCCGAGGAGGTGTCCTCTCCTCCGCAGGCGGCCAGGGCCGCGCAGAGCGCCAGGGCGAGGGCCGTTGCGGTGATCGTTCGCTTGCGTGTCGACGTGCTCACTGCTGTGTGTTCCTTTCTGGGCCGCGCGGGCGCGGCGTCGGGTTCCGGGTGTGTGGCGGCCGGCCGGTGTTTGTCCCGGGGGCGGGGTCAGGCGCCGGTCAGGCCCTCGGTCATGGCGGTGGTGTTGGCCCGCATCATCTGGAGGTAGGTGCCGGCGCCCTTGTCCTTCTCGGTCAGCGATTCGGAGTGGAGCTCGACCACGCGCACCCGGCCGTCCAGCTCCGTGCGCAGGACTTCGGCCAGTCGCTTGGGTTGGGAGGAGTCGGCGAAGACGGTCCGCACCCCCGCCTCGCGCATGGCCTGGGTGAGTGAGCGCAGATCGGAGGAGCTGGGGGAGGCCAGCGTCGTGCCGCTGGGGACGACCGCGCCGATGACCCGGAAGCCGAAGCGGTCGGCGAGGTAGCCGAAGACGTGGTGGTTGGTCACCAGCGCGCGCCGGTCCTCGGGTATGCGCTGGAAGGTCTTCTCCATCCATGCGGTGAGGTCGGCGAGTCGTGCGTCGTAGCGGTCGGCGTTGCCGCGGATCGCCTGTTCGTCCACGCCGTCCACGTTCTCGATCACCTGGTCGGCGATCAGGTCGGCGGCCTTGCGCACGCGGTCGGGGTCGGTCCAGA
Source organism: Streptomyces capparidis (assembly GCF_054782095.1). NCBI lineage: Bacteria > Bacillati > Actinomycetota > Actinomycetes > Kitasatosporales > Streptomycetaceae > Streptomyces > Streptomyces capparidis. The sequence goes on from NZ_BAAGTD010000004.1 coordinate 128,238, forward strand.
AGTGCGGGTCGGGCTGCCCGGCCTCGCGTTCCGGGCCGCCGTCGTCGTGCGTACGGAAGGTGAGGGGGTCCACCGCCGCGGCGGTCTCGAAGGCGGGCACGCCGGACTCGCGGGCGGTGTCCACGTGCCGCAGGACGTTCTCCTCCAGGCCCAGCCCGTTGTAGATGACCAGGTCGGCGCGCTCGAGTTCGGCGGCCTGCACGGCCGACAGGCCGAAGGAGTGCGGGTCGGCGTTCGGCTGCATCAGCACGGTGACGGCGGCTTCGTCGCCGACGATCTCCCGGGTGATGTCGCCCAGGATGTTGGTCGTCACCACCACCCGGGGCTGGTCGTCGCCGCTCGCGCAGGCGGTGGCCGTGCCCACGCAGGCGAGGGCGACCAGGGCCGGCAGCAGGCGGCGCAGCCGGAGGAGGGAGCGCGTCAGTACCGTCATCGTCCGGTCTCCGCCATCAGGGCCGGCTCGATGTCCAGGTCGAAGGTGCGCGCGATGCGCAGGTTGTCGTTGTAGTCGATCTCGTACACGCGTTTGCCCTTGGGGTCGTTGAGGTAGGCCCGGCTGCGGTCGACCTCGAGAACCGGTCCGGCGGTCCCGCCGGTGCCGGGCTCGGGAGCGTCCGCCAGGAGCGGCTTGGTCCTGGACATGTGCGCGCCGGTGCCGATGTCGTAGCCGTGCAGCGATCCGTCGGTCTGGAGGACGATCAGTGCGGAGCCCTCACCCGCGGTGTTGGCGGAGACGACGGGCCCGGTCCGCACCCGTGTCCAGGTGCGCTCGGTGACGTCCAGCACCCACACGGCCCGGCCCCCGGCCGGCGCGGTGAGGGTGTCGCTGCCGGCCCGGTGCCGGAAGGCCGCGGCGCGTTCGTTCGGGGGCACGTCCTGGCCGTACGGGATCCTCACGGCCCGGAACACACCGTCGTCCTCGAGGACGAGCAGGGCCCCGTCGGCGCAGCCGAGGACGACTCCGCGCCGGGTGACGGCATCGCCCCGCGGGTCCGCGCACCGCGCCCGCGGCGAGGTGACCGGCCTGCCCCGGCGGTCGTAGACGGCGAGCCTCGCGGGCCCGCGCCCGTCGTCCGCGAGCGCGACCAGGTGCTCCGCGTACGGCACGACGGCGCCCGTGTGCGTGCCGGGAAGCGTGCGGGAGGGGCCGACCTCGCCCTTCTCCAGTTCGGCCCGGCGGTAGAGCCTTGTCCGGCCGCCGTCGGTCACCGCGGTCACGGCGGCGTCGCTGCGCACCTGGGCCCGTGGCCCCGCGGGCAGTTGGCCGACGTCGCGCACGGCCGCGCGGTAGTAGTGCACGTGGTCGCCGTGGTCCACCATCCACGCGCCGCCGTCGAGGACGTGCGTGCCGCCCGCGGTGTGGAAGTAGCCGAACCGGCCGTCCGTGGTGAGTGCCCTGGCGCCCGTCTTCCGGGGCACGTCGTGGGATTTCCCGGTGATGAGGTCCAGTACCCGGGTCTCTCCGCTCCCCGGGTCGTTGAGCAGCAGCCGGGACTGCTGCTCGGCTCTCTCCTGGGCCCCCTCGACGTATCCGTGCGGGGTGGCGGAGGCCGAGGAGGGCTTCGTTGGCGCGGTGGACGGGTCCTCCTGACCCGCGCAGCCGGTGGTGAGCAAGGCGGCGGCCAAGAGGGTGGCCGCCCCTCGAGCAGGGACGTTTCCTCGGAAGAACACGTGAATCGCCTCGGTTTCCGTCAGTCGGTCGCGGATCCGGGGACGCCGGCGAGGTGCGCACGGCGGTGGTGGCGGAGACCGGATGCCAGGTGGGAGAGGAAGAACAGGACCACCGCGAGAGCCGAGACGGTCGCGCCGGCGGCGGTGCTCAGGTGCCAGGACACCAGCAGGCCGCAGAAGGTGGCGGTGACGCCGAGCAGCGCCGCGAGGGCCATTACGCCCCGCACGCTGCGCGCCCAGGGGAGCGCGGCGGCCGGCGGGGCGATGAGCAGCCCCAGCACCAGCAGCGTCCCCACGATGTGGAACGAGGCGACGATGGCCAGCGCCAGCAGTCCGAGCAGGACGGCGTGGGCGAGACGAGGACGCAGGCCGAGCGTCCGGGCCTTGCGCGGGTCGAAGGCCAGCGCGAGGAAGGCCCGGTGACCGAGTACCGAGACGGCCAGCGCCACCAGCAGCGCCCCGGAGAGCAGCATCAGGTCCTGCTCGCGGACCGCGAGGACGTCACCGAAGAGGTACCCGGTGAGGTCCACGGCGAAGGACTGCGAGCGCGACACGATGATCACACCGAGGGACAGCATCCCCACGAAGAGCAGGCCGATGCCGGTGTCCTGGGACAGCTTCGGGACGCGGCCGAGGGCGGTGACGCCCGCGGTCATGACGGCCGCGCTCAGCAGTGCGCCCACCAGCAGGTTTCCGCCGAGGAGCGCGGCGAGCGCCACTCCGGGCAGCAGCCCGTGGGACATGGCGTCGCCCAGGAACGCCATTCCCCTGAGCACCACCCAGGTGCCCGCCAGGGCGCAGATCACCGATACCAGCATCCCGCCCCACAAGGCCCGCTGCACGAACGTCACCTCGAAGGGGCCCGTCAACCACTCCATGCGAGCAATCTACAATGAAAATCATGTTCAAAACACTGGGCTCCTCCGCCGCCCTCGCTGAGGGCCGGCCGCCCCGCGTCCGCCTCACCGGGCTGTCCGCCGGCTACCGGGGCCACCCCGTCCTCCACCAACTGGACGCCGAGATACCGGCGTTCGCCGCCACCGCGCTCGTCGGCCCGAACGGAAGCGGGAAGTCCACCCTGCTCGGAGTCCTGGCCGGAGTGATCCCGCCCACATCCGGTGAACTCGGCCATGACGGCGACCGGCCGCCCGCGTTCGTCCCGCAGCGCGGCGCCATCGGTGACACGCTGCCCCTGACGGTCAGGGAGACGGTGGAGATGGGCCGCTGGGGGGAGCGCGGACCGTGGCGCCGGCTGACCCGGCGCGACCGTGTCGCCGTGGACGCGGCCATGGAGCGTCTGGGCGTGACCCACCTCGCCGCACGCCAACTCGGGGAGCTCTCCGGCGGACAGCGGCAGCGCGCCCTGATCGCCCAGGGCCTCGCCCAGGAATCGGACCTGCTCCTGCTGGACGAGCCGACCACCGGGCTCGACCCCGAGGCGAGGGAGCGGATCGCCGCCCTTCTGACGGAGCTGGTGGCCGACGGGGTGACCGTCGTCCACGCCACGCACGACCTGGACGCCGCACGCTCGGCGGACGCCTGCCTCCTGCTCCGCGACGGCCACCTGGCGGGGCAGGGGCACCCCGAACGACTCCTCACCCCCTCGACGCTCGCCGACATCTGGAGACCCGCCCCCTGAGGACCCGGCCCTCCCGCACCGGGGCTCTCGCTGCCACGGGCGCCGAGGCGGGTCACCGCATGGTGCTGCCGGCCGGGAAGGCCGTCCCCCGTGATCGCCGACCACAACGACGCCTGACCGGTGGTCCCGGCCGCAACGCGGCCGCGGCCTTCCTGCGGGAAGTGAGAAGGTGTAAGCCGACAGCCGCGGGAACCCTGCCGCTGCTCCCCCCCGACCCCCTCGACGACGCCCGGCCGGGTGACCGGCTCAATGGCCGGCAGTGGTCGCAGCCGCTGGACGCCCCGGCACACCGTGGCCGGCGAGCCTCCGAACAGCGGCGCGAGCCGCCGCGACCGCATCGGGGGCCGTCCCGCAACCGGGCGCGCGGGGCGTCAGCCGGCAGCGATGACCTCGATCTCGACGAGCCAGTCACTGTCGAGCGTCGTCGCGACGATCGCGGTTGTCGGGACACGCCTGCCGCCGAGTGCGGCCGTGCGGGCGGCGGCGTTGGCCTCTGCGTGGGCCGGGTCTCGCAGGTAACTGGTCAGGCGCACGATGTTGTCGACGGTCATGTCAGCCGAGGCGAGGATGGCGCGGATGTTCGACCAGATCAGGTCGAGCTGTTCCTCCAGGCCGGTCCCGGGCCTCCCGGCGGGGTCCAAGCCCATGGTGCCGGCGACGAACAGCAGTCGCGTGGCGCCTCGGACCTCCATGGCGTGCACATAGTCGTCGGTGGCCGCGTAGACGCCTGCGGTCGGGTTGTGGGGCACGAGCTCCATCGACTGCCTCGCTCTCTGGACGGACGGCTGCGGACCGATCATCGAGTGCTCGCAGGACGTAGGGGAAGCGATTTGCGAGCGGGAGGACGGCGGTGCCGGTCCGCCCATGGGCGGTCACCAGCAGCACCCGGTCTTCCACGGGAAGCTCCCAGGGGCGCCCCCGGCCCGGTTCCCCAGCGCCCTCACGGCGCACCTCGGCCACCAGCCGAGCGCATGTCCGTGGGCTCAGGCGCGACGAGATCGCGACACGGCCTTGCAGGCACCGAATGGTCCGTCCCCGCCCGAGGCCGCTCCCACCACGGCGACGCCCGCACGTCGTCGCGAGCCGAACCCCGTCGGCGCCAAGCGGCCTTGCTGCCTCGCGCGGCCGAGCGCCACCAGCCCACGGCCCCACCGGTCCGGCGACCGGAGGTGAGGATCGCGGCGGGCACGTCGTCGCCGTCACCCCCACCGCGGCGGCACCCGACCGCGGTGGAAGCCGGTGCGCGCGCGTGCCGCGGACTGCCAAGCCCCGGGCCGGGGCGGCCGGTGGCACGGCCACGCGGCGGCTCCCTGCCCGTCCGGTGCGGTATCCGGCGTTCCGGTGCACCTCCCGCAAAAACGCGTCAAACGGGGGGCGGACGTGCCCGTTCCGCGGGACCATGCGGGCATACCGACGCGCCACGACCGACCGGGGGCCGCATGCACACGCTGACGACGCAGGAGGAGGCGGCGGACCACGACCGTCCCCGCCACCCGGGTCCCGCCCCCGCCCAGCACCCGGCCGCCGCCCCGCACCCGGGGCCGCCGTTGTCCCCCCAGGCCGTCCTCCGGCTCCAGCGCCTCGCCGGCAACCGCGCCGCCCGCACCGTCGTCCCGCCCCCGCGCACCACCGTCCCGCCCGCCCCGGCCGCCCTCGCCGTGCAGCGCTGCGGCCCCGTGCCCTGCGACTGCACCGAGGAGGAGCGCGCCCGCAAGGAGGGCGCGGCCGTCCAGCGCGACTGCGATCCCACGGTCGCGTCCTGCCCGCCCGAGCAGGGCGCACCGCCGGAGATGTCGGCCGTCGACACCGAGACGGCCCTGGCGCTCGCCGAGATCGACGCGCGCGGGGCGCTCGCGACGCCGCGCTCCCCGCAGGCGCCACCGGGGGCACGCCCCGCGCTGTCCGTGCTGCGCTCCGACGGGCAGTACGCCGTCGCGGCCACCGCGGGCCTGGGCCTGGTGGCCTCCGGCGGGGGCGGCGTGCAGCGCGGGCTGCTGGCGTCGGAGGCGCTGGCCGCCGAGGGCACCGCGGCGGCCCAGGGCCTGGCCGCGGCGCACGGCGCCCGCACGGCGACGGCGGCCGTGGTCGAGGGCTCTTCGCTCGCCAGGACCCTGATCGCCGGGGGCGAGACGATCCTGGCCGTGGAGGCGGCAGGCGCCGGCGAGGTCGAGGCCGCCGCCGGGCCTCCCGGATGGGTGATCGGCGCCGTGGTCCTGCTCGCCGCCGGCACGGCGATCGGCGTGGGCTACCTGCTGCTGCGCGACCCGGCGACGGCCCCTCAGGCGTCCGCCCAGCCCCAGACCTCCCCGCAGACCTCCGCCCAGCCCCAGGCGGTCTCCCGGCGCCACCCCAACCAGACCTGCGACGACTCGGTGCTCGACGCCCTCCAGGCGGAGAAGGACCGGATCTGCAACAGCATCCCCGGCACCAGTTGCAGCCCCAGCAAGGTGAGTCCCAAGCGGCTGGCGCGCACCCCCTGCTCGGAGATCCGCCTGCGCATCGCCGCCATGCGCGCCTGCATGGCGATCCGCCAGCGCATCCAGGACGAGTGCTTCGGCGGCCGCCCCGACCAGGCCCACCAGGACGCCATGGACTTCCTGCGCAACGGCATCAACCACTGCCTGGCCCTGGAAGCCCAGAACTGCGCCCCCGGCCACCCGATGGCGGGCCGGTGAACAGCGACCGGAACGGTGCCCTGTTCGCGGCCGTCGAACGCCACGACGCCGACGCCGTGGCCGCGCTGCTGCGCGCCGGCACCGACCCGGACACACCCCGGGGCGCCGCACCGCACTGGCGCCCGCTGCACGCCGCGGTCGAGGAGCTGGAGCACGCCGGCCCGCTCGACACCCTGGTCCTGCTGCTGCGGGCCGGCGCCGACCCCAACGCCTGGGACGGCGCCCACGACGCGACCCCGCTGCTCATGGCCTCGTTCCGCGAGCAGCGCGAGGCCGTGCGGCTGCTGCTCGCGGCCGGGGCCGACCCCGGCGTCACCGGCGCGGAGGGCGACACCCCCCTGGTGTGGTGGACGGCCCTGGGCGACACGCGGACAGCGGCCCTGCTGCTGCGCTCGGGCGCGCCGCCCGACCCGCCGGGCGGGCTCCACGGCATGACGGCCCTGGGCGTGGCCGCCCGCAACCTCGACATCCCGATGCTGCGCCTGCTGCGCGCCCACGGCGCCGACCCGCACGCCCGCGACGCCGACCGGCTGACGGCGTACGACAGACTCCCGGAACGCGACCCCGACCACCCCTCCCCCTGGGAGGAGGCGGCGGCCCTGCTCACCTGAGCGCCCGCCCCGGGGCGGGCGCGGGCCGCCGTACGTCCGGGCGTGCTCCGCCCCCGCCCCCGCCCCCGCCCCCGGTCCCGGGACCGGCCGTACCCCTGGTCCACGTCCGCCGGGTGCCGTCCGCGGCGCGCGTTCCGGTCGTACGCGGCCCAGGCGACCCCGGCGCCCCGGCCGCCGCCTCACCGCCGCGGGACGCCCTCGGGCGCGGTGCGGGACCTGCCCGGGGGCTGCGCCGGCTCCTCCCGGGCGGTGGACGGTTCCACGGAGGGCGTCGTCGCCCTGTCCACGGGGCCGCGGCGCGGGTCGGACGGGCTGCTCCGGGGGTTCTCTGCGGGATGGTCGCGCCCGGGGGACACCGAAGGGGAGGGCGGCGGGGCCGGGGGAGCGCTCGCGGCCGGCGGGACGACCGGGACGGGCGGGGAGGCCGGCGCCTCGGACCCCGCCAGGCGGAACGGCAGGGCGACGAGGACGGCGACCGCGCAGGACAGGCCGACGCCGGCCGCGGCGCGCAGCAGCCGGCGGCGGGCCGCGCCGCGGCGGATCGCCTCGTACCGGCCGGGGGGCGGGACGAGCAGGACGGGGGAGGGGCGCAGGAGGGCGGCGAGGGGGTCGTCGGGTTCGAAGTCCGGACCGCGGTCAGAGTGTGTGGTCACAACTTCTCCCTAGATGGGCGCGCAGCAGCTCCCGGGCCGCGTGGAGGTCGGCCTTGACGGTCCCCTCCTTGCGCCCGGTCAGCTCGGACACCTCCCGGATCGGCATGTCAGCGTAGTAGTGCAGCAGGATCGGGACGCGCAGCCGCTCCGGCAGCGACTGCACCAGCAGCCGCACCGACGGGTCGGCCGGTTCGCCTTGCGGGCGGACGGCGGCCTCGGTGGTGGCGCGGCGCACGGCCCTGCGTTCGCGCTCCAGCCTGTGCCAGTGGTCCCGGACGAGGTTGGCCGCGGTGACGTACAGGAAGCCCCGGGGCTCCGCCACGGCCGTCCAGCGGGCCCAGAGACGGGTGAACGCCTCGGAGGCGATCTCGTGGGCCGTCTCGTCGTCGTCGACCAGACGGCGGCACCAGCCGGCGAGGCGCGGATACAGGACGGCGAACAACTCGGACGCTGCCTTCTCGCGGGACCGTTTCAACGCTCTCCATGTCGTGGTGCGGGTCGCGGCAGGTGTCCCGGGCCGCCGGCGCTCGGGGCCGGCGGCTCGGGACACGGGGGTGCGGTCAGGGGCTCGCGGACACCAGCGCGGCGAACACGATCACGTTGTCGGGGTAGCCGTCCCCCGAGCGGTGGCCGCCGCAGGTGATGAGCCGCAGCTCCGGGCGCCCCACGTCCCCGTAGACCGCGTCCGTCGGGAAGTCCGCCTTGGCCACCGTCCGCACGGCGGTCACGGCGAACTCCGCCTCGGTGCCGTTCTCCAGGCGCGCCGTGACCCGGTCGCCCGGAGCCAGCCGCGCGAGGTGGCGGAAGACCCCGTCACCGTACGCGCCGACGGTCACATGGCCGAGGATCACCGACGGGCCGACCTGACCCGGCGTCGGCGAGTGCCGGTACCAGCCCGCCAGGTCGTGCTCCACCACCGGCGGCACCTGCACGGTGCCGTCCGGAGCCAGCCCCAGCCGCATGACCGGGGTGTCCACCCCGATGGCCGGGATCCGCAGCGCGACCGGGACCGAGCGTCCGAGGGCGTGCGCCGCCCGCGCGGGGGTCCGCGAAGGCGGGCGCGCGCTCCCGGAGGGCGCGGTGGGGCCGGCCCGGTGGCCGCCGCAGCCCGCGAGCAGGCAGCCCAGCGCCGCGGTGGCGAACGCGCGCCTGGAGGGCGGGGTCATGCCCCGCTCGCCCTCCGGCGGCGCACGAGGACGACGGCCGCGCCGCCGACGGCGAACGCCGCGGCGGCACCCCCGCCGACCAGCCCGTCCGAGCTGCCGGACGAGGAGGACACCGGCGCCACACCCGTGTCGGGCGCCCCCTCCGGCACGACGGTGACCTCCCGCGGGGTCCGCGTGTCCTCCCTCGGCGCCGGCGACTCGTCCCTCGGCGCGGTGCGCTCGGCCGGGGCGCTGGGGACGGGGGAGGGCGCTTCGGTCGGGGCCCGCTCGGGCCCGGTGGACGGGGCGGCCGAGGGTGCCTGGGGCGCCCCGTCGGCGAACGCGGGCACCGCGGTCGCCAGCACGGCGGCGCACGCCAGTGCCGCGGCGGCGAGGACAGTTCGGCGCATGAATCGCTCTCCTTCGTCGGTCCGCCCGCCTGCGAGACCCGGCGGGCTGGGTCGTGGATCGAGGGGAGAGACAGGACAGCGGGGGAGCAGGTTGTAAAGAGATGGCAAAACCGCTGGGCTCCGGCGCGCGCCCGGGAGCCCGGCGCGGTCACCCGGCCGGGCGCGCGCCCGTGGAAACCGTGGTGGGGAGCGGGGAAGGCGCCGGGCCGCCGCCGACCCCCGTGAGGCGGTGCCGGCCTGCGCCGGGGACTGCGATGCCGGCGAGGATGCCGAACGGGACTGGATGGCGCGCACCGGCTGCTGGTCCCGCACGGTGCCGTGGTTGGCCCAGGAGGAGTCGGCGTCGGCGATGTAGCTCTCCCACCACCCGTCGTCGCCGTGCCAGTTCGCCCGCTGCCCCTGGAAGTTGTCGTGTTCCCAGGCGCAGAACTGGCCGGACGGGCAGTCGGCCGCGCCGGCCGGCGCGGCGGCGGCGAGGCTGCCGGTGAGGACGAGGAAGGCCGCGGCGGCAGAGGTCCGAGGTCTCCACCGCGCCACGCCCCGGGCCGGCGCCGGGCGGCGCACGCAGCCCCGCCCCGTCTTCGACCGAGGGCCCCGACGTCACAGTGTGCGTTCAATCGATGACTCAACGGAGTAGTGTACGTTCGTACGCTCTGCCTGTACGCTCCCGCGCATGACTGTTGACGCACCGCACCGGCCTGTCCGGATCGAGCGGCGGGCCCGCATGGCTGTGGGCGTGCTCTTCTTCACCAATGGCGCACTGTTCGCCAACCTGGTGCCGCGCTACCCGCAGATCAAGGCGGACCTCGGCATCGGCAATGCCGCCTACGGACTGGCCGTCGCGGCGTTCCCGGTCGGCGCCATCGCCGCCGGGCTCGCAGCCGGAGTCGTCATCCGACGGCTGGGATCGGCGCGCGCCGCGGTGCTCACCACCCTGCTGACCGGACTGTGGACCCTCGCGGCCGGCCTCGCCGACTCCGTGGCCCTTTTCGCGGGCGCTCTCCTGCTGGCCGGTGCCTCGGACGCCATCACCGATGTCGCCCAGAACGCCCACGGCCTGCGGGTGCAGCGGCGTTACGGGCGGTCCATCATCAACTCCTTCCACGCCGTCTGGTCCATCGGCGCCGTCACGGGTGGCGCCATGGCCGCCGCCGCCATCGCCCTGGACCTGTCGCGCGGGCGGCACCTGCTGATCTCGGCGGTGCTGTGCGGCACGGCGGCCTGTGTCGCGTTGCGGTTCTGTCTGCCGGGCCACGACGACCCTGCGCAGGGCGCCGAGTCCGAGGCGGACCCGCGCAGGGACCGGCGAGCCGGCGCCGGGCCGCGTACGGGATGGGTGCTTGCCGCGCTCGTCGTCATCGCCACAGCGGGCGCGCTCGTCGAGGACGCGGGCAGTTCCTGGGCCACGCTCTACCTCTCCGGCTCCCTGCACGCCTCGGTCACCATCGCGGCCTGCGGTTACATCGCCCTGGTCGGAGCGCAGTTCGTCGGCCGCCTCCTCGGCGACCGGCTCGTCGACCGGTTCGGCCAGCGCGCCGTGGCCCGCGCCGGTGGGCTCGTCGCCGCGGCAGGCATGGGCCTGGCCCTGGCCGTGCCCACCGTGCCGGGCACGGTCCTCGGCTTCGCCGCGGCGGGCTTCGGCGTGGCCACGCTGGTGCCGGCGGCGATGCACGAAGCCGACGAGTTGCCCGGCCTCAAACCGGGATCGGGACTCACGATCGTCTCCTGGCTGATGCGCATGGGTTTCCTGCTCTCCCCGCCGGTCGTCGGGCTGGTCGCCGACGCCACCAGCCTCCGCGTGGGCCTGCTGGTGGTGCCCCTCGCCGGCCTGCTCGTCATCCTGCTGGCCGGAGTGCTCAGCAACCGCCGCCCGTGACTCCTCCGACACCGGACCGGCACACCACACCCATGAGCGTACGAACGTACGCTCATGGGTGTAGGCTCGCTCCATGGCGACGGACCACTGTGCGGACGACCCGGGCACGAACCCGGCGCGCACGGAGGCGGGCGTTCCCCGCGTCGCCGACGACCCCGGGACCGCCCACCGCCGGCGACGGGCCGCGCGTCCGCCCGCCCGCCACCGGACCGCCCACGCGGGAAACGCCCTCTAGGTTCGTCCCCATGGCCACCGGACACACCGACCCCCAGCGGCGCGAGCGCATCCTCGCAGCCACCCTCGACCTCATCGCCGAGGAGGGCATCGCCCACGTCTCCCACCGCAAGATCGCCAAGCGCGCCGGCGTGCCTCTGGGATCGATGACCTACCACTTCAGCGGCATGGACGACCTGCTGCGCGAGGCCTTCGGCCGCTTCACCGACCACATCGTCGCCGTCTTCGACGCCCACCTCACCGCCCCCGCCGACCCAGGACAGGCCAGAGAGGCCGTGGCCGACCTCGTCCACGCCCTGTCCGAGGGAAGCCAGCGCGACCTCGTGCTCGCCCAGGAGTTGTACACCCTCGCCGCCCGCCAGCCCTCCTACCGCGAACTCACCCACGAATGGATGCGCCGCAGCCGCGTCCACCTGGAGAAGCACTTCGACCCCGACACCGCCCGACAGCTCGACGCCCTCATCGAGGGCCTGACCCTCCACCGCGCCCTGGCCACCGAGCCCCATGACCGCGCCCTCACGCTCGAGGCCATCGCCCGCATCACGGCGACCTCCGGGCAGGCCCCCTGACTCAAGTCACCGCTGCTTGGCCGTGCACGGCGCCCGGGCGGCTGTCCGCGCGGGCCGCCGCGCGGACCCGTTCCGGGCTCGATGGCCCGGTTCCGGCCACCGCGCGTCTGCATCGGCACGTGCACCCGCCTCGCGACGGCACGCTTTCCGCCGGGATGCCACATCCCACCCGAGCCTCGCGGAGTTCGCGTTCCTCCGGGCACGCGGACCGCACCGGCAGCTACGGCGCACGGCGCGATGACAAGCGGGTGCGCACAGGAGCGACCGGCGCGGCGGCGGGGTCATCGGCTGCTATCGGGCGCCATACCGAGCCTGGCCGGGACAGGCGTCCCTCATGACGCTCGCGATCGTGCCCGAGTGGTGCTGGGACGGAACGGCTGGCGCGCAGTCGGAGGCGGCGGTCGTCGTGGAGGGTGCGCGGGTGTCGTTCGTCGGCGACCGCGACCGGGTGCCGTGGGAGGCTGAGCGGCTGGCTCTTCCCGGGTACACCCTGATGCCGGGCCTCATCGACTGCCATGTGCACCTGGTGGACAACCCGGAGGCCACGGACGAGGACGTGTCGGTGTCGATGGGCCGGCGGCTCGCGATGGTGCTGGCGGCTCTGCGCGCCGTGTTGGACAACGGCTTCACCACGGTCCGGACGATGGGCTCCGCCCTGCCGGTGCCGCTGGAGCTGATGGTGCGCGACGCCGTGGAGGCGGGGCTGGTCCCGGGGCCGCGGCTGGTGGTGGCTCCGCACCTGATCTCCGCGCGGGGCGGTCACGGGGACCACAGTGCGCAAGCGGGCGGCTGGCCAGGGACGGAGCTGGGGTTCCTGGCCGACGGCGAGCAGGAGATCCTGCGGGCGGTGCGCACCGAGAGCCGCCTGGGGGCGGACTGGGTCAAGTTCTGCGGCACGGGCGGGTTCTTCTCCCCGTCGGACCGGCCGGAGCAGGTGACCTACACCCAGCGGGAGATGGACGTGCTGGTCGCCGCGGCGGCCGATCTGGGCCTGCCGTGCGCGGTCCACGCGTTCGGGGACGAGGGGGTGCGCCGGGCGGTGCGGGCGGGCGCGCGGTCCGTCGAGCACGGGTCGCTGGCCGGCCCCGACACGCTCGCCGAGATGGAGCAGCGGGGGACGTTCCTGGTGCCCACGCAGAGCGTCCTGTTCGGGGCGCTGCGGGCGCTGGACGACGACGCCTACTGGAGCGGCCGCCCGGACCAGGCGCGGGAGAAGTTCCGGGCCTGCCGCGACCGGCTGCACGACGGGGCGGCGGCGCTGTGCGCGAGCGGGGTGCGGATCGCCTACGGCACGGACGCGGGCATGCTGCCCCACCGGGACAACGGCGAGGACTTCGTCACCCTGGTGGAGAACGGGTTCGCCCCGCTGCGGGTGCTGCGCGCCGCCACCAGCACGGCCGCGGAACTGCTGGCCCTGCCGGACGTCGGGCGGATCGCCGTCGGCGCCCGCGCCGACCTGGTGGCGGTACGGGGCGATCCCTTCACGGACATCACGGCGATGACCCGGGTCGGCCTGGTCGTGCGGGACGGCGAGGTCCGCAAGAACACCACCGGTCACGGGCGGCGGCGCGGGACGGGGGGCGACCCGTGACGTACCGCCCGGGCGGGCCGGCGCGCGTCCGGCACCCGGCCCGGGGCGCCGCGGTCCGCGCGCCGGGGGAGCCGCCGAGAGGACCGGCGGGCAGTCGCTGCCCGCTCCCGGGTGGCCGCACCCGCGCGGGCAGCCGGGCGCGCACCAGCGGCCACCCCCCGCACACCCCCGGCCGTCCGCTCCCGAGGAGGAGACGATGAGCGAGGACACCCCGCCCCCCGCCAGCGACGTGCAGGCCGACTTCCCCTTCGACTACGCCGCCCACGTCGCGCGCGACCGCGTCGGACGGCTGCCCGCCGAGGCCGCGGGAGCCCCGGTCGCCGTCATCGGCGCCGGCGGGGCGGGGCTCACCGCCGCGTACGAACTGCTGCGCGCCGGATGCCGACCGGTGCTGTACGAAGCCGAGACCAGCCAGGACGGGCCGGGCGGACGCCGCCTGGGCGGGCGGATGTACTCGCGCCGGCTGGACCCGGCCGACAGCGCCGTGGTGGAGCTGGGCTGCATGCGCTCCCCCGACTCGGCGCGGCTGCTGCACCACTACGCCGACGCCTTCGGCCTGCACTGGCTCCCCTTCCGCGACAACTACGCTCCCGCCACCCCGCTGACCGTGCTGCACCTGGACGGCGTGCGCTACGACGTGGGCCGGATCACCGACCTGTACCCGCACCACGAGCCCTTCCACCAGGCGCACACGCGCTGGACGCGGGCCCTGGAGGCCATCGGCTTCTTCGCCCTCCAGCGCGACCTGGCCGCCCGCGACCGCGCGTCCGCCAGGAGGCGATGGAGCGGGCTGGTGCACCGTTTCGCCGGATGGACCTTCCACCGCTTCCTCACCGACCCGGACGGCGCCGGCCTGGACGGCGGGCAGGCCCGTGTACTCGGCGGCGCCGGCATCGGCCCCGTCGCCTGGGACGTCTTCTTCCACCTGGCGTTCCTGGACATCGTCCGCGTCCTGCTGGCCAGCGAGGGCGGGACCACGCACTATCCGCGGGAGGGCATCAGCGCCCTGGCCGAGGGCTTCTGGTCCCACCACGTGACCGGGCCGGACAGCCGCACCACCAGCCTGGAGGAGGCCAACGGCGGGACGGTGCGCCCGGCGGTCACCGCCCTGGACATCCCCACCACCGCCGGCGGGCCCGTCACGGTGCACTGCGCGGACGGCCACGCGGAACGCTTCCCCGCCGTCGTCTTCACCCCGCAACTGCACATCCTCGAGACCGCCGTGGACGTCCGCTCGGCCGGCCCCGGCTCCTCGCCGTTCGGGCCCCGCCTGTGGCGGGCCGTGCGCCGCCTCAACTACTGGCCCTCCTCCAAGACCGCGCTGGTGACCCGCACCCCCTTCTGGGAGGGCAGCAGCCTGGACGGTGTCACCCTCACCGACCGCCTGCCGCGCGCCAGCTACACCGTCGACTACGGGCCGCCCCGCGCCGAGGGCGGCGGGACGAGCGTGTTCGACCTCAGTTTCACCTGGGCGCAGGACTCGATGAAAGTGGCCGCCGCCTCCCTGGAGGAACGCGTCGCGGTGTTCGTGCGGGAGCTGGCGGCGATCCACCCCGGGGCGGCCGGGCGGCTGCGGGAGGCGGCCTCCACCGGCCGGGCGGTGACCGTCTCCTGGGAGAACGAGCGCCACTTCCGCGGCCAGTGCCGCTTCTCCCGCCCCGGCGAGCACCAGTACCAGTGGGACCTGTTCGCCCACTCATGAAGGACTTCACCGGCACGCCCGCCATCCCGGGCGAACCGCCCCACGGCCTGTTCCTGGCCGGCGACGACACCGCGTGGACCCCGGGCTGGCTCGACCACGCCATGGCCTCCGGCCTCAACGCCGCCTGGGGAGTCCTGCGCCACCTCGGCGGAAGCACCCTGCCCGGCAACCCCGGACCGGGCGACATGTGGGACGACCCCGACTACCGGCCCCTCACCCTGGAGCACTGACACCTCCGGACCCGACCACCCCCGGCCCCCGACCCCAGACCCCCGACGCGAGACCCCTGCCCCAAGACCCCAGGAGAACCGCTGTGCCCACCACATCGTTCATCGACGCCACCGGCGTCAACGTCACCGAACACGTCAACGCCAACGAGGTCCTCGCCCTGGCCCGCCGGGGCGGCGTCGACACCGGCCTGCTCAGGCGGTTCGCCCTCGCGGAATTCCAGTCGCAGGAAGCCGAGATCACCACCTACGGCATGCTGCTCTCCCGCTTCCCCCACGAGGTGCCCGGCGGGTTCTTCGTCTTCACCGCCAACGAGCTGATGCACGCCCGCCACCGCATGGTCAACGGCGCCTGCCAGGCCCTGGACCTCACCCCCGACGAGATGCGCCACGCCCCGATCGCCCCGGTGGTGCGGCGCTTCACCGAGTAAGGGGGTACCGGGATGGAGGGGTCGAGGTTGTCGGCGGGGACCGGGGGGCCGTAGGTCTGTCCGACGGGCAGGGCACCCGCCCAGTACCGGGAGGCGATGTCCTCCGGGGTCTCGTCCCTCGGCCCGCCGTGGCGCACCTTCGCGGACACCTCGTTGAGGTCCAGGCGCAGCACCCCGGTGTAGGACAGCTCCTTGTCGCCCGGGCGGCGGGTGTCCCCCCAGCGGCCCGGGACGACATGGTCGACCAGGCAGGCCAGAGCGGCGTACCGGTCCTTGTCGTCGGTCACGGGGTGCAGATTGCCGTGGACGACGACGGACCGGTGATTGACGGTGTGCTGGAACGCGGAGCGGGCCAGCACCAGGCTGTCGAGGAGGGTGACGGTCAGGCACACCGGCAGGCCCCCCGTCCCGGAGCGCGCCGCCAGCTCGTACAGGCGCGCCTCCCTCGCGCCGTGCAGGTAGAGCCGATCACCGGTGCGCCCGTAGAGCGTGGGCAGCACCACCGGGGCGCCGTCGCTGACGAACCCCACGTGGCACACGAAGCCCTCGTCGAGGATCGCGTGCACGCCGCGCCGGTCGTAGCGGGCGTTGCGGGACAGCCGCTTGACCTGGGTACGCGCGGTGGGTCTCCAGGGATAGTCGTCCGGCTCGAGAAGGGGCATGGCGGTCTCCGCGGGTCTGCGCAGGGTCGGTCCTCCCGCCACGAGCGTGCCCCGGCAGCCGCCGGGCCGCACGCGCGCCCGCCGCCGTTCGGCGCAGCGAGCAGTACGGCGTCGTCCGCGCCACCACGGGCTCCGGCCGGGACCGCGGCCCGCGGCCCTCGCGTGGCCGGGCCGCCCACGGTCCGTGGTCGCCTGGCCTCCAGCGCACACCGCGGGAAGCGCCAGGTGCGAACACCCGGGGCTGCCAGGTGACCTCGCCGGCGTGGCCTGCGCGTCGTGCCGATCGGAGGGCCCCATGCCCCGCTTGCTCCCGCGCTCGCTGACCACCGCCGCTGCCACGCTCGCGGCCGGCGCCGCCTTCACCGCCGCTTCCGCGGCCCGGGCGGCCGCGATCGACCACCAGTGCGGCATCTTCCTCGACCTGATCGACGGCCGTGTCATCGGCGCCGACTGCGACGCCGCCTGACCACCCCACCGCGCCCCAGGGGTGTTCACGATCCCATCCGCCCGGGTGGGGTCTGCCGTCGGGCGCGGAGCCGTCCTCGGCCTCGGAGTGGGGCGGCGCGCCGTCGCCGGTCCCGGTCACGCCGGGGTGGGCGGCAGGGGGAGCGGGAAGAGGAAGGCGGTGTTCGGTGGGGCGGTCGACCCGGGGGCGCGGTAGTCGCCGAGGGACCGCCCGCCGCAGGCCGTGTAGTAGGCGTGCAACCGGGGCCTGCCCGCGGAGGTCGCGCACACGGCGCGCTCCACGTCGTAGGCGCCGAGGAGGTTGTCGAACAGGCGGCGGCCGGTGCCGGTCCCGCGCCAGGCCCGGCGCAGCATGAGTTCGCGGAACTGGAGGGTGCGGGACCCTGTCTCGGCCTTCACGTCGGCGGGCGCGGGGGTCAGCAGCCCGTCCCACCAGTCGGTGTCCGCGGGCAGGGGCCAGCCGTAGCCGCATCCCACGGGTTCCTCCCCGTGGTAGGCGATGACGCACGACCAGCCGGGGATCGCCGTGTGGGCGCGCGGTACCTCGGCGAACCGCTCGACGGTGGCGGACCTCGGGACCCGCAGGCCCTCCTCCAGCATCCCGGCGTAGATCACGACCAGGGCGGGTCGCACGGCGGGCGCCTCGTGGGCGTCGTGGTGTCGCACAGTGATCTCGGTGGTGGGCATGCGGAACTCCTGCAACACGGGACTCCTGGAAGGGACGTTCACCAGGCCAGGGCCGTGTAGGTGATGGCGGGGTAGGTCGCGGTGAAGGCCCACACGAAGACGTTCAGCCCCATCACCGCGGCGCAGACGAGGTGGAACAGCACGCCGCCGGCCAGCAGCGCCGGCAGGGCGGCGGACGGGGCCAGGAGGACCAGAGGGAAGCAGGTCTCGGCGCAGATGACGCCGCGCGAGGCCCACGCGGCGGCCGCGGGATGGGCAGTGCACCACACGGCCGGGCGGGGGCTGCCCCAGGCGCGGGTGCCCAGGATCCCGGTCAGCCCGCTGCCGTCCCGCCACACGCGTGAGGCGGCCTTGTAGATCCCGGAGGTGAAGTACGCGACGACGGCCTGGCCCGTCAGGAACCACAGGCCCAGGCGCATCACCCCGGGTGTGGGGTGCGCGGACGTCAAGGCCAGGGCCGTGAACGTGATCGCCAGCAGGTGGTCGGCGCCCTCGGATCCCGACGGGCCGCGCACCATCCACAGCACCGAGGTCACGGCGACGGTGCCCAGGGCAGCCGTGTGGGGCGCGCCGCGCAGCGGCCACACGACGACCGCCAGGGCTGCGGCCATCCGCAGTCCTTGCAGGACCAGCACCCTGGGATGGGCGAACACCGCGTCCCCGCAGGCGGCCCAGCCGCGTCCGCGCAGGCGCAGCAGCGGCCAACCGGCCAGCGAGGTGTCATCCGTCAGCGCCGGGCGGGCGAGGAACTCCGCGCAGGAGATCACTGCGCCGATCCCGGCGAGGACCTCCACCCACCGCAGGGCCGTCTCGGCGCCCAGGGTCACCGGCGGACCCCTTCCGTCTCCGTGGCCGCGGCCGCGCGGCCGGGCAGCGGGTGCCACCGGGACAGGAACCGTATGTCCGGCCGGTCCTCGCCGTCGGAGCAGCGCGAGTGCGAGTGGGCGATGAGGAACTGCACCTGTGTGTCGGGTGGTTGTGTGCCGGGCGGCGGGCCGGAGCCGGTGACGGCCGCGACGGCGTGGTTGAGCAGCAGCAGGTAGGGGACGGACAGCGCGGTCGAGGCCGCCTCGCACCGCGGGTCGATCCTGCCAGGTGGTCGGCGAGGTCGGCCATCTGCTTGCACTCCCTGCGACCGGGGTTCCACACCCAGTCCCACCGGGTGCGCACCGGCTCGCCGGTCAGCTCCCACCAGGGGCCGGGGCCTCCCCCCGGACCCCGCAGCCGCACCAGCAGGTGCGGGTCGGTGGTGCCCGGGACCGGGGCGAAGAAGTTGTAGGCGGGGAGCAGCAGACGCACAGGCTCGGCCGACAGTGCCTTCCTCACCCGCGGAACGGCCTCGCCGAGCTGGGCCACCACCGTCAGCGCCAGCCACAGCGCGAACAGGGCGGCCAGCCCGGCCTCGTACGGATCCATGGTCCGGCGCCCGGAGCCGTCAGCCCCTCAGCGCCCGTGCCCTGGCGGACATCAGTTCCGTCACCCCGGCCTGCTCGGGCCGCGCGGGCGCCGCGCCCGGACGCAGAAAGCGGTCCTGGCCCTCCCAGTAATCGAAGCCATCGAGGAGGAGGTCGCGCACAGGACGGCTGTCCAGGCGTATCGGCTCCGGGTGTGCTCCGACCGCGGCCGCCAGGGACCACGCGGTCTTCCCTGCCATGGTGAACAACTCCTTCCGGGTACTCGACGCCCCGTCGCCCTTCACGACGGGCGGCGTCGGCGCAAGGGGGGCGGGGTCGAGGCCGGGCGAGGGAGCCGCGGACGGCACCCCGTCACGCGGCCACGGCCACCCCCTGCTCACGTCCCACTCTCCGACCCGGGCGCTCACGCCACATGTCCGCCTAGGCCGAACGGGTGACCGAACGAGTGGCGTTCATTCGGGTGCCCGGGTGCCCGGGCACCCGGGTGTCGGGGCCGGGGTCTTCCGCCCGCCCGGCCCGGGGTGTCCGGCGGCCCGCGCGCAGGAGGCCAGGCAGGCACGGAAGACCCGGACCAGGTACGCGCCGGTGATCGACCGCGGGCCGGGCAGGTCGCCGACGGCGTTCAGCAGGTTCGTCCGGTCGTAGGTACGGCGCTGCCCGCTCGCCCCCAGCAGGAACCCGCCCTGCTCCACGGCCATGGACTCGTACGGGGTCGGCGTGCGCAGGGAGGGCACCACCACCACCCTCAGATTCGGCTGGACGGTCCGCAGCGCCTGCTTCACCGCGGCGAGGGAGGTGTTGCGCGGGTGGGTGACGTGGACGGTCGTCACCCCGGGGAGAGCCGCCGCGGCGTGGGCGGCGGCCACCCGCGCCATGGCGGTGGCGGCGTACTCCACCTGGATCACGTTCGCCGACCCGCGGGGGTCGCCCTGGATCCGGAAGAGCCTGCCGCCGCCGGGCAGCACGCCCTCGCTGATGACCGACTCCAGCGGACCGGCGTCCTGGGCGCGCAGCGTCCGGTCCCCGATCCGGTACAGCGCGGCGGCCGGCTGGTCCCGCACCCCGGGCGGGGCGGCGCGGTCGGTGACGAGCAGGGAGGGGCGCAGCACGGTCACGGCCCGGCCGCGGTGCTCCGCCCAGGAGCGGACCAGCCGCTCGGCGGTGTACTTGGTCTCGTGGTAGTACGTGGCGAAGCCGTGCTCCTCGCTGAGGTCGTCCTCCATGACCCGGCCGGTGGCGCGCCGGCCGGCGACGTAGGCGGTGCTGACGTGGACCAGCCGGGCGCCGGGGAGCTCGTCGGCGAGTTCCAGCACGGCACGGGTGCCGCGGACGTTGACGCGGTACAGCGCGGCCGGGTCGCCCTGGAGGCTGGTGTCGGCCGCCAGGTGCCAGACGGTGCTGACGTCCCGTGCGAGGAGGGCGCGGTCCTGCCCGGCCAGGCCCAGGCCGGGCGCGCCGAGGTCGGCCGTGACGGGGCGCAGGCGGTCGAGGGCGCCAGGGGGCAGGGCCGGGTCGAGCCAGGACACGGCGGCCCGTACGCGGTCGGACAGCTCCTCGGGAGTGCCGCGGCCCAGGACCGCGATCGTCTCGCCGCTGTCCCGGGCGAGCAGTTCGCGCAGGACGCGGCTGCCGAGGAATCCGGTCGCTCCCGTGAGCACTACAGTCACGTCGGGCTCCCGCGGGGTGAGGCGGCACGAGGGGGAGTGGGCCGGACGGCGGTGCGGAGGGGACGGGCCGTGGGCGCGCCCCGCCGGGGCGGCGGCGCCCGAGTGGAGCGGGGAGCGCCCGGCGCGGCGTCCGCCGACGTGCGTCGCGGCGTCCAATGGCATGGATTGCCAGGCGCCGCGCCTGCCATGCGCCGCCCCGCGTGAGTCCTCCGAACGGGCGACCCGCGAAGTATGCGTCCGGTTTGTTGCTCATATCACATGCTTTGAAGTAGAGAATCACTGCTTGGTGTGACTGTCCGCGCGGACGCCGTGGGTAGCCCGTTCGGGAAACCGCTCCACCGGAGGGAGGCCGCGCGTGAAGCGGAACCGGAAGGGCACGGCCGCGCGGGAGCCGGTCGCCATCGTGGGCGCCGCCTGCCGGCTTCCCGGGGGGATCAGCGACCTGGACGGGCTGTGGCGGGCGCTGACGGAGGGCCGGGACCTGGTCGGGCACGTGCCGGAGGACCGTTTCGAGACCGAGCGATTCGTGGACACCTCCCACCCCCGGGCCGGCCGCAGCTACACGGCGGCCGGCGGGTTCCTCGATGACGTGTCGGGCTTCGACGCCGCGTACTTCGGCATCTCCCCGAAGGAGGCCGAGCACATGGACCCCCAGCAGCGGCTGCTGCTGGAACTGGCCGCCGAGGCGCTGGACGACGCCGCCGTCGATCCGGCCACGCTGGCCGGGTCCGACACCGGGGTGTACGTCGGCATCTCCGACGCCTCCTACGGCGCTCTTCAGATGATGTCCCCGCGCACCGTCGGCCCGTACACGATGTCCGGCGCGGCCCTGTCGGTCGCGGCCAACCGCGTCTCCCACGCGTTCGACCTGCGCGGCCCCAGCCTGATCGTCGACACCGCCTGCTCCTCAGCGCTGTTCGCGCTCGACGCCGCCTGCCGCTCCCTGCGCGAGGGCACCAGCCGCACCGCCCTGAGCGGCGGCGTCAACCTGCTGCTCAGCCCGTACCACTACATCGGGTTCTGCCAGGCGGCGATGCTGTCGGTCCGCGGCAGGTGCGCCTCGTTCTCCGCCGACGCCGACGGCTTCGTACGCGCCGAGGGCGGCGGCCTGCTGGTCCTCAAACGCCTCACCGACGCCCAAGCCGACGGCGACCGCGTGCACGCCGTGATCCTGGGCACCGCCACCAACAACGACGGCAGGACCCTGGGCATCGCCCTGCCCAACACCGCCGCCCAGGAGGAGCTGCTGCGCCGGGTCTACGCACAGGCCGGCGTGCACCCGGACGAACTGGTGTACTTCGAGGCGCACGGCACCGGCACACCCGTCGGCGACCCCATCGAAGCCCACTCCATCGGCCGTGCCCTGGGCATCCGCCGCATCACCGGCGACCTGCCCATCGGGTCCGTCAAGACCGCCATGGGGCACCTGGAGCCCGCCTCCGGCATCGCCGGCCTGTGCAAGGCACTGCTCGTGCTCCGCCACGGCGTCGCCCCGGGAAGCCCGCACCCGCTGCCGCCGCACGGGGACATCGACTTCGCCGGGCTCGGGCTGAGCCTGACCGGCGAGACACGCCGCCTGCCGAAGCGCGAACGGCCGGTGGTGGGCGTGAACTCCTTCGGTTTCGGCGGCGCCAACGCCCACGCCGTCCTCGCCGGCGCACCACCCCGCGACGACCCGCCGCCGCCCGCGGCGCCGCCCGAAGGGCTGCCGGTGCTGGTCTCCGCGCGCTCGCCCGAGGCGCTGCGGGAGGCGGCGGCGCGGATGGCCCGGCGCCTGGCGGGCGCGGGGCCGCGGGAGTTCTACGACATCGCGCACACCTCGTGCCTGCGCCGCGGCAGGCACGAACAACGCGCCGTGGCGCTGGCCCGCACCGCCGACGCGGCCGCACGGTGGTTCGCGGGCCTCGGCGCGGAAGACGGGGACGGCACCGGCGACGGCGCGGGCCGCGCGGGAGCGCGGGACGCCGGGGAGGCGGTGGACGAGGCCGTCCCCGGCGCCCGGACCGGGCAGGGCGCCGGGGACGGCCTCGTCCCCGAGGACCCCGAGGACCCCGGCGCCGCCGGTACAGCCGGCACGTCCGCAACAGCCGGCGTCGCCGTCCGCGTCACCGCGCCCGTGCCCACGCCGTGCCCGCCCGCCGCCGTGGGCGCGAGCGCCCGGGCCGTGGCCGGCGGCCACGTGGTGTTCGTCTTCGGCGGCAACGGCTCGCAGTGGCCCGGCATGGGCGCCGACCTGCTCGCCGCCGACCCGGTCTTCCGCGAGGCGGTGGCCGAGGCGGACGCGGCGCTCGCCCCGCTGCTGGGCTGGTCGGTGACGGACGCGCTGGCCGCGCCGCCACGGGCGTGGCGCCTGGCCGCGACCGAGGTGGCCTCCCCGCTGCTGTTCGCCGTGCAGCTCGGCCTGGTGGCCTGCCTGCGCGACCGCGGCGTGGAGCCGTCCATGGTCCTCGGGCACAGCGTCGGCGAACTCGCCGCCGCCCACGTCAGCGGCGCCCTGACCCTGGAGCAGACCGCCCGCGTGCTGGCCGCGCGCGTCCGCGCCCAGGCGGCGACGGCGGGCGCCGGGCGGATGGCGGCGGTCGGCCTGCCGGCCGAGCGGGCCGCGCGGGAACTCGTCCCCTACGGGCGGGCGCTGGAGATCGCCGCGGACAACAGCCCCAAGGACGTGACCGTCTCCGGCAGGGCCGCCGCGCTCGCCGCGCTCGGACGGCGGCTGGCGGCGCGCGACGTGTTCGTCCGCGACCTGGGCCTGGAGTACGCCTACCACAACCGCTGCGTGGACCGCGGGCGCCCGTCGTTCACCGCCGCCCTGTCCGGCCTGTCCCCTTCGCCCTGCGCGGTCCCGCTGTACTCCACGGTCACCGGCGGCCAGGTCACGGGCACCGAGCTCGGCGCGCGGTACTGGTGGCACAACCTGCGCCGCAGGGTGCTGTTCCGCCAGGCCGTGGAAAGCGCGGTCGCCGACGGCGGGGACGTCCTCGTCGAGATCGGGCCCCACCCGGCGCTGCGCACCTACCTGCGCAGGACCACCGCGAGCCGCACCGGCACCCCCTGCGCCGTGGTGCCGACCCTGCACCGCGACGGCGACGGCCCCGCCGAGGTCGCCACCGTGCCCGCCGCCCTGCTCGCCGCCGGGGCCCAGCCCGACTGGAAGCGCTGGTTCCCGGCGCCCGGCCGCGCCGTGGGCCTGCCCGCCCACCCCTGGCAGCGGCAGCGGCACTGGAGCGGATCCCCCCGCTCCTGGGTGGCGTCCAGCGGCGACGGCGTTCTGCGGCACCCGCTGCTCGGGGAGCGCCTGCGCGCGCCCGTGCCGGTGTGGGAGGGGGAGGCCGACCCGGCGCGCCTGCCGTGGCTGGGCGACCACCGCGTGGCCGGGTCCGTGGTCATGCCCGCCACCGGCTACGCCGAGATGATGCTCGCCGCGGGACGCCTGGTCCTGGGCACCCCGGCGGAGGTCCGGCACCTGGGCGTCAGCGGCGCCCTGGTCCTGCCGTGGCCCGACGCCTCCGCCGTGCGCACCCAGGTCAGCCTCGACCCCGAGGACGGGACCTGCCGCGTCACCAGCACCGACGACACCGGTGGCGAGCCCCGCGCCCACGCCAGGGCGCGGGTGCGGGCGCTGCTCGACCCCCGGCCGGCGCCACTGGACCCGGCGGCGCTGCGGGAGCGCTGCACCCGCGAGATCACCGGCGAGGAGCACTACGGGGCCTGCGCGCACGCCGGCCTGGACTACGGCCCGCACTTCCGGGTGCTGCGCCGCCTGCGGACCGGCGACGGCGAGGTGCTGGCCGTGTACCGGCACGAGCGGCCGGGCGGCCCCTACACGGCCCACCCGGCCGTGCTGGACGGCGCGCTCCAGGCCGGAGTGCCGCTGCTGGCCGAGCGGATCGCCGCCGGCGAGGCATGGCTGCCCTCCGGGTTCGGCGCGATCCGCGTGTGGGGCACCCCGGCGGCCGAGGGACTGGTGTGGGTGCGCCTGAAGGCGCGCACCGGGGACGAGGTGTGCTGGGACGTCACCGTCGCCGACCCGGACGGCACCGTGACCGCCCGGCTCGAAGGGGCCCGCCTGCGCCGCCTGGCCGCCCTGCGCCGCCTGCCCGTCACCGTCAGCCGCACGGTGCTGCGCTCCGTCCCGCACGAGGACACCCCGTGCGCGCCGTCCCCGCTGCCCGGCCCCAAGCGGATCCTGGCCGCGGCGGCGGACGACATCGCCCGGACGCGCGCCTGGTGGCGCGCGCACCACTACGACCGGGTGACCGTCCACCAGGGAGAGGTCACCGCCCGGGCCTTCGCCCGAGCGGTCACCGCGCTGCTTCCGGACCCGGCGGCGCCCTTCACGGTCGACGACCTCGTCAGGTCGGGGATGCCGGAGCGGTACCGCGCCCTCGTCCCGACGGCGAGCGGCATCCTGGTACGGCACGGTCTGCTGAGCCGCGACGAGGACGGCCGGCTGCGGCTGACGGCGAAGGGCCGCGGCGCGCTCGCACTCCGGAGCGAGGAACTGCTGGCGCAGGCCCCGGCGTTCGTCACCGAGACAGCCCTGTCCGCCTACCAGGGCGAGCACTTCGACGCCGTGTTCAAGGGAGCGGTCGATGCCGTGGAGCTGCTGGCGACCGACGCCGCGTTGCACGCGGTCGAGCAGGTCTACGACATCGGGCCGCCGTGCCGCTTCCACAACCGCCTCGCCCAGGCGCTGCTGCGCGAGACGCTGCGCCACTGGCCGGCGGACCGGGCGCTGCGCGTCCTGGAAGTCGGCGCGGGGACGGGAGGGCTCACCGCGGCGCTGCTGCCGCTGCTGCCCGCCGACCGCACCCGCTACTGCTTCACCGACATCACCTCCTTCTTCCTCGCCCGCGCCCGCAAGCGCTTCGCGGCCCACGACTTCGTGGAGTACCGCACCTTCGACCTCGACGAGGACCCGGCCGCACAGGGCCTGCGGCCCCGCAGCTTCGACCTGGTGGTGGCCGGCTACTCCCTGCACGCCGCCAAGGACCTCGCGGCGGCGCTGCGGCGCGTCCGCGCCCTGCTCGCCCCCGGGGGCCACCTCCTGGCCGTCGAGCCCCACGACCCGGAGACGCTGCTGCTGCTCTTCGGCGGCCTGGGCAGCTTCTACGGGCACACCGACACCGAGCTGCGGCCGCACTCCCTGCTGCTGCCCCGCGACCGGTGGCCCGCGCTGCTGCGGCGGTGCGGCTTCACCGGTGTGGTCCAGACCGGGGACGACCGCCCGCCCACCCGTGAGCAGTTCTCGGTCCTCCTCGCCGCCGCCCCCCGGCGCCGGGCCCGGGACTGCCCCGCCCTGCCCCCCGGACGCCCCGGCACCGACTACGTCATCGCCACCGAGTCCCACCACGACCGGGGGCTCGCCCGCGCGCTGGCCGATGCCCTCGCCGGCGCCGGCGGCGCGTGCGTGCGCGTCGGACCGGCCACCGAGCGGGTCCGCGGATGGCGCGCCCTGCTCGCCGCACCACCGCGCCACAGGGCGGGCACCAGCGGCGAAGAACCCCGGACACTGACCGTCGCACTCCTCCTCGGCGATGACGACGCCGCGGACGAGGACGGCCTCGTGGCGCAGGCGACCCGCCGCCTGGCCACCCTGCGCGCCCTGTGCGCCGCCGGCGACGACCTGCCCCCCGGGACCGCCGTGAACCTGTGGCTGGTCACCCGGCCCTGCGGAGCCCTGCCCGACCCCGGCGAACCCACCCACCCCGCCGACGCCGCCGCGTGGGGCGCGGCGCGCTGCCTGGCCGGCGAGCGGCCCGACCTGGGCGTCCGCAGGCTGTCGCTGGCCCGCGGCCAGGACCCGGCCGCCGACGCCCGGCGCCTGGCCAGGGAACTGCTGGAACCCACCGACGAGGACGAGATCGTCCTGACCGCCGCTGACCGCTTCGTCCCCCGGGAAGTGCCCTGGACGGCGGCCCGGCCCGCCACCGGCCAGGACTCCTTCGCCCTGCGCGTCCACGACCCGGGCCTCGCCTACCGGCTCGCCTGGGCCCAGACGCCCCGCCCCGAGCCGGGCCCGGGCGAGGTGGTGGTTGAGGTGCGCGCGGCGGCGCTGAACTACCGCGACATCATGCAGTGCGCCGGTGTCCTGCCCACCGAGGCGTTCGAGGGCATCGCCCCCGACTCCGGACCCGGCTTCGAGTGCGCGGGCGTGATCGTCGCCTGCGGCCCCGCGGTGGACGGCCTCGCCCCCGGTGACCGCGTGGCGGGGACCGCCCTGGGCGCCCTCGCCTCGCACACCGTCACCAGCACCCTGGCGCTGCGGCGCATCCCCGACCACATGACGTTCACCGAGGCCGCCACGATGCCGGTGGCCCTCGCCACCGTCCACTACGGACTCGGCCACCTCGCCCGCCTCCGCGAGGGCGAGACGCTGCTCGTGCACGGCGCCGCGGGCGCGGTGGGCCTGGCCGCGCTCCAGTACGCCGGGAAGATCGGCGCCCGGGTGATCGCCACCGCGGGCAACGACGTCAAACGCGCCCTGCTGCGCACCCTCGGCGCCGAGCACGTCCTGGACTCGCGCGGCTTGGACTTCGCCCCGCGGGTCTGGGAGATCACCCGGGGCCGTGGCGTCGACGTGGTGCTCAACTCCCTGGCCGGCGAGGCCATCGCGCGCGGACTGGAACTTCTGGCCCCCGGGGGCCGCTTCGTGGAACTGGGCAAGCGCGACATCCACGACGACAGGTCCGTGAGCCTCCGCCCGTTCGGCAACAACACCGCCTTCTTCGGCCTGGACCTCACCAAGATCCTGGAGAGCGCCGACGCCGACCCCGGACTGCTCGACGAGATCGACACCCTCATCGCCGAGGGCCGCTACCACCCCCTCCCGCACAGCGCCTTCCCCGCCGCCCGGGTGACCGACGCGTTCCGCCTGCTCCAGCACTCCCGGCACATCGGCAAGGTCGTCGTCACCTTCGACCAGGGCGACGAAGCCCCGCTGATCGAACCCCTGCCGCGCCCGCCCCGCCTCGACCCCGCAGGCACCTACCTCGTCACCGGCGGCACCGGCGGATTCGGCGGCGCCACCGCCGAGTGGCTCACCCGCCTCGGCGCCCGCCACCTGGTGCTGGTCAGCCGCCGCGGCGCCGACGCCCCGGAGGCCGCCCAGGTGCGCGCGCGGCTGATCGAGCGCGGCGCGGACGTCGCGGTGCACGCGGCCGACGCCGCCGACGCCGAGGCCATGCGGCGCCTCGTCGCCGACATCGACGCCGGCGGCCACCCCCTGCGCGGCGTGGCGCACTGCGCCATGCACCTGGACGACGCCCTGCTCACCGAGCTGACACCGGAGCGGATCGCCGCGGTCCTGCGGCCCAAAATGGCCGGCGCGGCCGTCCTGGAGCGACTGACGCGCGACCGGGAGTGCGACCTGTTCCTGCTCCACTCCTCCGGCGCCGCCCTCGTGGGCACCCCCACGCAGGCCCCCTACGCCGCCGCCAACCTGTTCCTGGAGGCGCTGGCCCGCGTCCGGCACCGCTCGACCGGCACCGGCACCGCCCTCGCCTGGAGCGCCATCGGGGACGTCGGCTACGTCGCCCGCAACCGGATCGCCGACTCCCTGGCCGTCCTCGGCATGGAACTGCTCCGGCCGGAGGAGGCGTTCCCGGCCGCCGAGCGGACACTCGGACGCGGCGCGGACGTCGCCTTCGTCGGGCGGGGCGACTGGTCACGGGGCCGGGCCCTGCTGCCGCTGGTCTCCAGCCCGCGCATGAGGGCCCTCGTCCCCGACCGCGCCGACGGCGGAGCCGCGACCGTGGAGGACATGCGCCGAGAGCTGGCCCGGATGCCCGGTGAGGAGGCCCTGGCCTTCATCTCCGACAACCTCGCCACGGCACTGGCCGACGTGCTGCACATGGACCCCGGGCAACTGGACCACCACCGCCGCCTGGACGAGTACGGCATGGACTCCCTGACGGCCGCCGAACTGCTGATCTCCGTACAACGGCGCTACCGGATCGAGATCCCGCCCATGGAACTGCTGCGCAGCAAGGGCACCATCGCCGACATCGCCCGCACCATCCACATCCGCCTCGGCCTGTCGGGCCTCCCGGTCACCGCCGACCCCCAGGAGCGGCGCAAGCCGGACAATCCCATGTTCCTGCCGGCCTCGTCCGTCGTCACCTGTGACGGAGCTGAATCGTTGACGCGGACGTGAGACCTGGTTTCGTGCTCCGTGCCATCGTCGTCGGCTGCGCCGTCCTGGCGGGCACCGTACTGCCCGTCGGCACGGCCTGGGCAGGCGGCATCGTGGACGTCCTCGCGCCGGCGTTCCGCAACGGCTGCACCAACCACTACCAGCGAGCCACCGCCCGCGCCGCCGCCACCACGGCCCCCGGCACCGCCGGCGGCAACGCGCTCGGCATCCCGGTCACCACTCCTTTCAACCACTGCGGCGGGGCCGACGCGTCCAACGGAGCCGACCAGATCTACGGCGCCGCGAGAACTGAACTCACCTCGCTCCAAGGAGCTTTCAACGCCCCGTGCACCGCTCTTCCGGCGAAGGTCGACGCGCAATCGGTCCTCGCCCTGGTCAACCTCGGTGTCCAGGACGTCCCCGTCCTCGGCAACCTCCAGAACCAGCAGTGCACGGGCGGCGCGGGTGCAGGGCAGCCAGAGCCCCTGTCCCACCTCCTCGACCAGATCCCCGTCCTGTCATCCAATGGCCACACCACCGGATGAGCGAGCGGTGGCATCTGCCGCATGCGCGCCGGACACCGGCGAAGCGACGAGACCACCGGGGCCACCAGCCTCATCCGAGGTCCGAACACAGCCACTCAGGCGGCCGGGGCCACCCGCACCGCTCCGCGATACGACGACAGGCCCTGGGGTCGTGCGTTGCCGCACTGGTTGCCCCTGCTGCCGGTTCGACGCCACTGTGCCCGGTCCGGACACGCCACAGCGCCCACGACACCCCGGACAGCCCACAGGCGCGGACGGGGCAGGGACACACCTGTCCGCGCCCGTGGCCGCCGCCGCGATCACCGCGCACCGGCCGCGGACGTCCGCGGCCGCTCGTCGACGCGCGGGCCGGGACCCGCTCGGCGACCCCGCCCGGGCGCTCTTCCCCACCCGGGCCGGGGGAGGGGGCGTTCGTGCGCGAGGGTGAAACCGCGGCCGGCGACCCGTCTGCCTCCCGTGACGGCGCCTGGCCGGCTGCTGTGCTGGAGGGGCGAGAAGCTCCCGGTGAAGGAGGACGCGATGATGCGCCCGTGTTCCAGCTCCGGCGCTGCCCCCGGGTGTCGTCTCCCGGTGGGGCGGGGCCCGCGGTGAAGCCTCCCTACGTGCCGTACTGGCACCCCGGCCCGACCGAGCTGCCGCCCGGCGGCAGGAGCATCCTGGACTGGTCTCCGGAGGAGGACGCGGACGCGCCGTTCAACCGGTGCCGTGTCCCCTTGCAGTGGCGGGAGCGGACAGCGGCGCTGAAGGCGAACCCCCTGGCCCGTGCCGGCGAGGCCCGGGTGATGTCCTGCGCGGAGTTCTGGGGCACCAGCAGGAACCCGGCGCAGGGAGTGCCGGACCACCGTTACTACGCGTTCGGGCACTGGCAGTACGTGGACGTGCTGGTGTTCTGGGCCGGGTCCGCGGGCGAGGGACTGATCTGCCCGCCCAACGGGCACGTCACCGACGCCGCGCACCGCAACGGGGTCAAGGTGTACGGGAGCGTGTTCTTCCCCCAGACCGGCGACGGCGGGAAGAAGGTGTGGGTCGAGGACTTCGCCAGGAAGGAGACGACGTACCACGGTGAGGTCGTCCGCCCGGTGGCGGACAAGCTGATCGAGGTGGCCGAGTACTACGGTTTCGACGGCTGGTTCATCAACTACGAGACCCCCACGGAAGACGCGAAGCTCGACGCGGACGTTCGGGACCTGCTGGCCGACGCGCGCTCCCGCTCCTCCGTGGAGTTCACCTGGTACCAGGCCTACGAGTACGAGCTGTCCGACGGCTCCGGCGGCAATGCCCAGTACCTCCAGCACGACGGCAGGCGCGTCTGCGACTCGATCTTCATCGACTACGGCTGGGACGACGAGAAGATCACCAACTCGGTGGCCACGGCCGGGAAGATCGGCCGTGACAAGTACGACGTGCACTACGGCCTCGAACTCGTCCGGGACGCCGACCGGCGCACAAGGGCGGACCTGGTCTGCCCCGCGGGCGGGGAGCACCGCGGTTCCCTCGCCCTGTACGCCGCGCACATGGTCTCCAACCAGCCAGGGCCGGTCACGGACACCTGGCTGGAGCGCTTCCACAGCGACGAGGCCGCCTTCTGGGCCGGCCCCTGCCACGACCCGTCCCAGGGTGGATGGCCGGGCATGGCCCGGTACATCGCCGAGAGCACCCCGGTGCTGACCCTGCCGTTCGTCACGCACTTCAACGCCGGGCACGGCACGGCCTACCGCCACGCCGGGCAGACGGTCCGCGAGGGCGGCTGGGCCAACCTCTCCGCGCAGGACGTCCTGCCCACCTACCGGTGGATCACCAGAGGCCAGGGCAACTCCAGGATCAGGGCCGCGCTGTGTTTCGACGACGCCTGGGAAGGCGGCTCCTGCCTGCGGCTGACCGGTCTGCTGGGCGAGGGCCGGCCGGCGACGGTCCGGCTGTACCAGACCCGGTTCACCGCCACCTCGAGCACCATGATCACCGTCCGCGCCAAGACGCCCGACACCCCCACCTTCAGCCTGCAAGCGGTGGTCGCCCGCGACGACGCCCCCACCGAGCTCGATGCCGTCTCCCTCACCTCCACCGGCAAGGACGCCGGAGGCTGGAAGACCTACACCGCCGACCTGGGCGTCCCCGCCGACACGACCGTCGTCCAGCTCGGGCTCCGGCTCCTGTCCAGCGCGAAGAGCGACACCACCTTCGACGTGAGAATCGGCCAGCTCGCGGTCCACGACACCGCCTTCCTCCCCCCTCCGGCCCCCACCGAGCTCCGCGTCACCGACACCACCGACCTCGCACCGGACCGCAAGGCCCTGCGCCTGTCGTGGACACCCGCCCCCGCCACCAGCGCCGCGCACCACTACGCGGTCCACCGCGGCGGGACCGACCCTGGCACCTACCTCGGCGGCACACCCAACGACGTCTACTACGTCGAGCTCGACAGGAACAACGACACCACCACCACCACGATCAC
Organism: Streptomyces capparidis; assembly: GCF_054782095.1. Lineage (NCBI taxonomy): Bacteria > Bacillati > Actinomycetota > Actinomycetes > Kitasatosporales > Streptomycetaceae > Streptomyces > Streptomyces capparidis. The sequence goes on from NZ_BAAGTD010000004.1 coordinate 159,699, forward strand.
CGTCACCGCCGTCGGCCCCGACGGCACCCACTCCACCACCGGCGCCACCACCACCATCACCTGGTGACCCGTCCGTCCGCTCGGACCGGCAGGGCCGGCACCTCGCCCGGAGTGAATCGCGGCGCCCTTCCCGCCGCCCCGTGCGCGTGCGCGTGCGCGTGCGCCTGCCCGCGAGCGATCGCGAGGTCGCACTGTTCGACCTGCTCCTGGAGATCTTCGAGGAACGAGGTGTTGAGCGTCCTCCTGCGGTGACGGCTATCGCTCTCAGGGGATCGATCGGTCCGGGCAGGGTCGTTCGGACTCCTGCGGACGAGGGACGCCGTGGGGGCGCCCACAGGCTGCTCGCTGCGCTGTGTCGTCTCGTTCCCTCTTCTCTCCTCCCTCACCCATCAGTCCGCTCGTCACAGAGCGCGCCCCGAGAACATCACCGAACGCCACCAGGCCAGGTCATCATGGACAAGCCCACGACCGTCCGAACTGGTGCAGGATGCCGGGGGACGCGAAAGGACGGCAGACATGCGGGGGACACGCCTGGCGGCGATGGTGGCACTGGTCGGTCTCGCCGTGGCGGGCTGCGGCCCCGGGAGCGACCCGGACCCGCCAGCCACCCGATCCACCGGCCCCACCACGGCCACCGCGACCCGGACCACCCACTCCATCGACCAGCCGGCCATGGCCCTGCGGGTGACCCTGGCCCGTGACGAGCGGATCGAGGAGAGCGAAGGGCTCCCGGCGGACGCCTGCCCGGACGCCTGGGCGCATCTGATCCGGGGGGACGACACCATCGCCACGATCAAGACCTACGCCTGGACCTGCGATCCGCGGGACGAGCGGATCGGCAACGGCCGCCACGGCATCTACCGCTCCGCCGACGACATCCCCCGGATCCCCCGGCAGACCATGCGGAAGGTGCGGACCCCCCTCGGCCCCGCCTCGGTCTTCACCCAGAAGTACTACGAGTGCACCCAGTCCTGCGAGGTGTGGTCCGAGCCGGTGGCCATCGTCGACCTGGTCCACCCCACGGATGCGAACCACCCCACTCTGGTGGTCATGTCGGCCCGCGGCGTCCTCGACCAGGACGAGCTGGTGGCCCTGATCACGGAGCGGCTGAGGCCCTGAGTGCCGCCCGCCCCGGCGCCGCCCGCACCGGGTAGGTCCCGCCTCGGTGTTCCCCACCTCGTGGAGGTGATGGCTGTCTCGGCGTGCCCTGGCCCGTCCCCGCGGCGCTGCGCCCCGTCCCGCAACCGCCACAGCGCCCTCGGCATCAGCGGCTGACGCCGGCCTCCCGCGTCACGCGCGACAGCTTGTCAGGGTTGCGGACGTGATAGGCGCCGGTGACACAGCCGTCCTCGACGCGCACGGCCAGGACGCCGTCGACCTGCCCGTTGACCCGGACCAGGAGAGCCGGGCCGCCGTTGATCTGCACCGGTTCGAGCGACCTCGCGGCGCCGTGCTTCCACCAGCCGCCGGCCAGCAGGCGGGCGACCTTGTCCGCGCCCACGACGGGCCGCAGCAGGGCGTGTCGGACACCGCCGCCGTCGCTGAGGGCGACGACGTCGGGGGCGAGGATGTCGAGCAGGCTCTGCAACTCGCCTGTTTCGACCGCTCGTTGGAACGCGTGCAGCGCGGCCCGGGTCTGGGCCGGCGAGGTGGTGCCGCGCGGTCGGCGGGCAGCGACGTGTGCCCGTGCCCGATAGGCGAGCTGGCGGACCGCGGCGGGGCTCTTGCCGACGGCTTCGGCGATCTCGCCGTACGTGAGGTCGAACACCTCGCGGAGCACGAAGACCGCCCGCTCGACCGGCGTGAGTGTCTCCAGTACCAGCAGCATCGCCATCGACATGCTGTCGGCCAGCTCGACGTCCTCGGCCACGTCCGGCGCGGTCAGCAAGGGCTCGGGCAGCCACGGGCCGACGTACGCCTCCTTGCGCCGGCCGAGCGCGCGCATCCGGTCCAGCGCCTGCCGGGTGACGATCTGCACCAGGTACGCGCGTTCCTTCCGCACCGTCGCCGGATCCACGGCCATCCACCGCAGCCACGTCTCTTGCAGGACGTCCTCGGCGTCGGCGGCCGAACCGAGGATCTCGTAGGCGACGGTGAACAACAGGTTGCGGTGGGCCACGAACACCTCGGTGGCGCCGTCCGCCGCCTCCACCCGGGCGGCGCGGTCCGGCAGCCCGGGTGTGCCCGATCCCCATCTGCCGTGCTCGCTCACAACCAGCTCCCGTCTGTGCGCTTCCCCGCCATGCCCAGCCATGGCCCGTGCATGAGACGTCGGCCCCCGCCCGCCCGTAACACCAGCGAAGGGTGGCCTGCGTCACACCGCCGCGGCTGTTACGGGCGAGCGGGAGCCGACGTCTGGTGTGCGGCAGGACGCCGCGCCGTACGCACCACGCGTTCCGTGCGCCGGCGCACCAACGGGCACCCCTGAGTCTGAGAAAGGCATGGACCATGAGCAGCAGCAAGTTCGCCGTGGCGGGAGCAACCGGACGGCTGGGACGCCACGTCGTGGACGTCCTCACGGAACGGGGGCACCGGGTTGTGCCGGTGTCCCGCGCCACCGGCGTGGACGTGATCACCGGTGAGGGCCTGGCCGACGCGCTCACCGGTGTCGACGTCATCATCGACGTCGCGTCATGGCACGCCTCCGACCAGGAGGCGGCCACGGAGTTCTTCCGCACCGCCACCGGCAACCTGCACGAGGCCGGCCGGCGAGCCGGAGTCGACCGGATCGTCGCCGTCTCCATCATCGGCGCGGACAAGGCCACCGCCGGTTTCCTCGCCGCCCAGCAGGTGCACGAGGCAGCCCACCTGTCCGGCCCGCTGCCCGCTCGCATCCTGCGGGCCGCACAGTTCCACGAGTTCGTCGGTCAGCTCCTGGACTGGCAGCCCGGCGACGTCGCCCGCATCCCCGCCCTGCCCACACAACTCGTGGCCTGCCGCACCGTGGCCGAGACGCTGATCGACCTGGCCCTCGACCTCCACGCCGCGCAGCCGGGTCCCGGCGTACCGATCCCCGAGATCGCCGGACCCCGCACGGAGATCCTGTCCGAGGCGGCCGAACTCCTCGGTGCCCGCCGAGGCATCAAGGTGGTCGCGGTCGACGGCTCCGGCATACCCGATGCCGAAGCCGCGTCGGCCGGTGCGTTCCTGCCCGGCCCGCACGCCAGGCTCGCCGGCCCCACGTTCCGGGAATGGCTCGACACCCAGCCCTGACCCGGACGATCGGGCGGAACCGGCGGCCCGCAGTGCCCCGGGACCCGGCCACCCACAGCACGTCCGGCCGCCCATCCGTGACGCACAGCGACCCAGCCGAAAGAAATGGGGACTTCGATGCACGACACCTCTTCCCGGAGCGAGCCCTCCCCTGCCGGGGCGGGCACTGCGGTCATGACGGCCCGGGGGGTGAACGGACGTGGCGCCGTCACGCTGTTGCAGGTCGCGTCCGCCCTGGCCTGCCTTGGAACCCTGGTGCAGGGCCTGCTCGCCGGAATGCTGCTGAACGGCGACGTCGATTCCATCGACCCGCACGGCGTCAACGCCTACGTCTTCGAGCTCTTGGTGTTCCTCCAGGTCGCGGCAGCCGTCCTGCTGTGGCGCGGCAACCGCCGGCTGACGTGGCCGCTGAAGGCCGCCATCGGCATCCTGGCGGCCACCTTCACCCAGACCGCGCTGGGTCTGGCAAGCTCGCTCGCCGCGCACGTCGTCCTCGGCGTGGCACTGTGCGCGATGGAGACGGCGTTCGTCATGCGGGCCCTCACACTCCGCGCGGACGAACCGGCCACGCCCGCCTGAGCGCTCGGGAGGAGCCCGCGAGACGGGCCCGTGCTGTTCGAGGCATCCGTCCGTCGAACCGCGCGCGCGAGCCCTTCCCGGCGACTCCGCACGTCGCCGGGCCGCCCCGGCACGAAGCGCGGGCGGGGAGCCGGAGGCGGCCACGGGCGACACCGCGGCCGCCTCCGGCGGGACCGTCAGGCGGTGACCAGTTGTGCGCTCTTCCGGGCGACACGCAGGGCGTCGGCCCGCAGACCCTCCAGACCGTCGTACTTCTTGTCCTTCACCGGGTGGCTCACCTCGACGGGGACGCAGATCGTCACCTTGCCGGGCAGCGGGTGGCTCCGCCCGTCGGACATCACCCAGGCGACGTCTCCCGCGGTGCCGTACTCGGGGGCCTTGTTCCACGTGTGCAGCCCCTTGGGCGGCTTGTTGGCCCGCAGGAACTCGGACCCGCGGGGGACCCGGAAGTGGATCACCCAGTCCTGTGCCGGTTTGATCAGGGGACCGTCGTAGGTGACCTCGAGGCCGTAGGTGTAGATCCACCGCCCGCCCTTCGGCTCCCTCGCCAAAACCGTGCATTTGACGGCGATGGGCTTGCGGGCCCGGACCTTGGTCTTGCGTTTGTCGGTGTTGTTCTGCGGTGCCGGGTCGTAGGTGCGTTCGGAGTCGATGCGGGAGGAGAAGGGCGCCTCGGTGCCCTCCGGGGTCTTCTCGGCGATGGTCCCGGTGACCCGGACGGTCGCCCTGCCACCTCGGGGCAGTTTCAGCAGGCCGGTCACCTGGTGTTTCTGCCGGTTCAGCGTCGGTCCCGACAGGAAGTCGCCGCCGCCGGCCGTGTCCACGACGCGGACGTCGGCGTCGGTGAACTGCGGGGCGAGGTCGATGCACACCTGCGCGTCGTCCACCGCCTGGGGACCTGTGTTGCCGAAGGCGGCGGTGCAGGACAGCGGGCTGCCGGCGACGTGCTCGGGCCAGGCGTCCAGCTTGGTCCACAGGTCGGCGACCAGGGCCCGCACCGCGGTGGTGCACGTCGCCGTGTTGTTCCCGGGCTTCGGGTCCTTGACCTTCGCGGACGAGATGGAGGACTTCCCGGTGAGCTGCGTGCGGTCGGGGACGTGCTTCGGCATGGTTCCGGTGGCGCTGATGACCACGGTCGCGCCCTTGGGCAGTTCGAGCTGGGCGGTGACCTCCCGTCCCTTGAGCTGTGGTCCGGTGACGCACCGGCCGCCGCCTGTGCTGCTTTCCATCTTCGGCTTCACCCCGACCAGCTCCGCGGGCACCGCGAGGCACGCGGCGCCGTCCTTCACCGCGTTCGGGCCGTGGTTGCCGAAGGTGGCGGTGAACGTGAGTGGTTTGCCGTTGTCCACTGTCCCCGGCGCGCTCAGCGCGGTGTACAGGTCGGCCGTGCGGACCTGCACGCAGGTGCTGCGCGTGTCGGTGTTGTCGCCGGGGTTGGGGTCCTTGGTCGTCCTGGACCGCAGATCGGACGTGCCCGTCAGCCGTGTGCCGTCCGCGGTGTCCTCCGGCACGGTGCCGGTCGCCTTGACGACGACCGTGGCGCCCGCGGGCAGGTCCACCATCCCGGTGACCTTGCCGCCGCTGACCGTCGGCCCCTGGACGCAGCGTCCTCCGCCGGTGACCTTCTCCACCTTGGCGGTTACGCCGGTCAGTTCCCGGGGCGTGTCGATCCGCGCGGTTCCGTCGGTCACCGGATGGGGCCCCGCGTTGCCGAAGGTGGCGTAGTAGGTGAGTTCCCCGCCGGCGTCGACCGTCTGCTGCGCGCTCAGCTTCGTGTACAGGTCGGCGTCCAGGTACTTGACCGTTGTCCGGCGCTTGCAGACGTTGTTGTCCGGCTTGGGGTCTGCCGTCTTCTCGGAGCTGATTTTGGATTCGCCGGTCAGCACGGTGCCGTCGGCGATGCCCTGCGGCACGGTGCCGCTGACCGTGAGGGTGATCGTGGCGACCACCTTGTCCTTGGGAGCCGGCAGGTTCGCCGTCCCGGTCACCGTGTGGCCCTGCTTGTCCGGCGCCCAGGTCCCGCCGCCGGTCTGGCCCGTCAGCTCGCAGGTCACCCCGGTCAGTTCCTTGGGCACCTCGATGCGCACGGCGCCGTCCTCGACCGCGTTGGGGCCGTTGTTCCCGAAGGTGGCGGTGTAGGTGAGCCGCTTGCCGTTGGTGATGCTCTCCGGAACCCTCAGTTCCGTGTACAGGTCCGCGGGCAGCGTGACGCCGAGGTTGCGGATGTCGTAGTTGTTGGTGGCGAAGCCCGTGGACGCCGACAGGCCGAGTTTGAGCTCCGCGGGAAGAGCGTCCATGCCCATCTTCCCCGGAGAGGGCAACTGCTCGCTGATCAGGACCTTACGATCGCTGCCGTTGCCCACCGCCACGGTCACGTGCCCCTTGATGATCGAGAGGTGCACGCGTGCCGGATTCTTCTGCGAGAGGCTCAGGTCTTTCGGTAGTGCCACTCCCTTGATGTAGCAGTAGCGGTCGTACTGATGACCGGAGCCGCGGATCACCGCGTGGTCCGGCTGGCGTTCCTTTGTCCCCCCGTGCCCGGCGTGCGTCTCCAGGGAGAAGGACCCGAATTGGTCCAGGCCGATGCCGATGTATCCCTTGTTGACTCCAGGGGTCTTCGCGTCCTGGCAGGCATAGCCGAGTGCCCCTCCCGGGGCTCCGGGGCCGGTCGTGTTGCCGCCTGTTCCGTCGATCAGATAGAAGGACAACCCGTCCCCGTAGGAGCCGTCGTACTTCTCCCCGCCGTGCGCGGCGAGTTCGAATTCGACCGATATCCCCTTGTCGCTGCTGAACGGCAGGTCCAGCAGCGCAGTGCCGGCCTGGGACTTCTGCGCCTTCACCAGGCGCAGCCAGTCCTTGATTCTCACGGCGCCGGTCAGTTTCCACTTCTTGTCGATGGGGCCTTCTCCGGCGAAGCTCTCATGGAAGGGGAACACTTCTTCCTCGCTCCTTCGTCTGGGTGTTGTCCGTGGGAAAGCACGGGGCAAGGCGCCCGGCGGGCGCCGACACGTGGCGGGGCAGCACGCACCCGCCTCTGCGGAGAGAGGCTCATCGGCGCGCGCGTGCCCGACCCCCGTGCGGCGACTTCCTCGACCAGGCTGCAAGGCCCGGGACAGCACCGCCGGGCCCCGCTCCCGTACCGCACGGAACCGGAGCGATCCCCACTGCTCCGAACGGGTGAAACGGATCTCAGAGCTCGCGCGGATAGGCGGCTTGACGCTGCCCGTACCGGGATGCCGAGCAGACCGTTGGCGAGCTGAGTGTCAGAGGGCTCTGGCAAGGTGCCGGTATGTCAATTCGCTCTCCCTTGATATCCAGTCTGCCTGCGTCCTGCGGTCACATCATTGATTTCGACCTCGTCACCCTTGACGGTCGGCTGATCCTCGTCGGCAGCCCCGACAGGGACCGGCTTGCGTGCACCTGGGATCCGGCGAGCGACCGCTGGACACAGTACGAGCTCGACGTCCCGGACGAGGAATTCCCCCACACGGAGCTCACTTCGATCGGTGCCGCGGTGGTCGACGGCCGGATCGTGATCGGCGGCGGAGGTGACCACCAAGGCTTCGCCATGTGGGACCTGGAGACGGGCAAGGTACGGCTGAGCGAATGGCAGGGCAGCGTGGGCTCGGTGGTCAGGGCCGACTTCGGTGACCGTTCGAGGTTGCTCGTGGGATTCGTCGGCACGTGGGGCGTGCAGTTGTGGGACCCCTCCGTTGCCGAGCCGGAGGACTGGCATGACGACGATGGCGACGTTGACGACGGGGACGATTCGGTGACAGAGCCGGAGCAGCCCTCGCTTGACGACTCTCTCGTGGACATTGAGGAGCTGGAATGCCAGTCGGGCGCCAGTAGCGCTGCCGCGGCGGGACTGTGGGCAGGCCGGCCGGTCGTGGTGGCCGGTGGCCGGGACGGTGGCGTGCTGGTGTGGGACATCGAGGAAGAGCGGCACCTCGCCGAATTTGACGACCTGGACGAGACGCCCACCGAGTTCGCCCTGGCCTCGGTGGACGGTCGTATGCGGGTGGTCGCGGCGGGCGGGCAGAGCGTGGTGCTGGGAGATCTCGAATCCAGCGAGTGGGGCGAACCCCTCGCCGTGCCCGGGGGTGAAATCAGTTGCTTGACCGCCGGCGCCGTGCACGGTCGTCCGTTCGCCGTCACCGGGGCGAGGGACGGCACCGTCTGTGTGTGGGACCTGGCCGAGCACCGGTTGCTGGGCCAGCCGCTCCGGGGGCACAGCAGCGAGGTGTTCGGGGTGCGGGTGGCCGATCTCGACAGCCGCCCCGTGATCATAAGTAGTGCGCACTGCGACTCGGTCCACCTGTGGGAATTTCCGCTGTAGAGGCCATTCAAGAATGGCTGTGCGGTCATGGTCGGCGGTTCGGGCGTTCGTCCCAGCGGTGGGTGGTCCACGCCCGTCGGATCAGGCTGCGCACGGTGATGGAAAGGGGGCCCCGGCCGGACAGCCCGGCGACCACGCCCTGGGGCGGTCCCGCGGCGGGGTGAGGACCACGATCCATCCTGCTGCCGATCCCCGCTGCCGGCCCCTGGCATCCGCCCGGTGATCCCCGTCCCGGCGGACCAGCGACACAACTGGCTGCGACGAGGAAGCCGGGGCCCCGCGACCATCCACCTGGCCGGGCTCCACATCGCAGGCACCTTCCCCCGGTCCGCCCGATGATCCGAACGAGAGACCCCAGGCCGCCGCCGCGCCGAGTTGGGCAGTGCTCAGTGCCGACATCCACAGGGTTTCCCGGCCTCATGTGCGCTGAATCCGTTCCGCACCGAAGTGGCTGCCGTGGTGGTCAAGGCGTGGCACTCGTGAGGGTGCAGCTCTGGTGGGACAGGTCCAGCTTCGACCCTGCGGTCAGGCAGGCCGTGAGCGTGTACACCTGCTGGCCGTAGCCGCGGCCCTGCACGGAGGTCACGGCTCCGTCCGGGCCCACCTCGCAGGGGTTGTTGTCGGTGCATTGCTCGCCGGCGTCGTTGTGGGTGCTGTGGATCCCCGCGATCGTGGTTCCGTCGGGGGCCAGCAGCGCCGAACCGGACATACCGTGCTGGGCGATGCAGTCGTCACTGGTGGCGTAACGGATCGAGTTGTCCTCCTGGTAGCCGCCCTCCCGCAGGTGCGGGACCACCGCCTCGGCGGTGCAACTGAGGCGACCACCGGTGTAGGCCATGGTCAACGGGTCACCGGCGCGCACGGGGGTGGAGGTGAGCCGGAAGACTTTCGCGCCATCGGCACTCAACTGCGCGTAGGTCTTGTCCAGGCGGTAGAGCGCGATGTCGGTGCCGGTCATCGTCGCGTACACCAGCCGCTTCGTCCGGACGGTGGTCCGGGGGTAGCCCTGACGGTCGGCGATGGGTACCTCACGGTCGGCCGGCTGGTCCACCAGCGCGGCTCCGGGGGCGGGCCGCTGTCCCTCCACGCAGTGACCGTTGGTCAGCAACAACGCCGGGTCCCAAGGCCGGGAGGCCGGGCCGCTGACCACTGAGCCTACGCAGTTGCCCAGGTCCGCTGCGCCTTCCACGTTCGGGATCTTGTCATCGGGGGGCACGTCGGTGCCGCTGATGATGCCGCGGATCCAGTCCGCGTGCCTGGTGACGTCGGTGTACAGCGTCTTGCCGCTTTCGTCGGGGCCGCTGACCACACCGGCCACCGCCCACCGGCCGTTCTCCCGGACCAGCGCAGGCCCACCGGAGTCGTAGTTCGACGCGGCGACGCTGCCGTCACTACTACCGATGCACAACTCTCCGTCGGCGGCCGACGGACACGTCGAGGCCGGCTGCACCACGGTGTCGGCCTCCCGCAGTCGCTTGGGGGAACACGCCGGACTCGCGGAGTCGTCACAGGTCACGCCCCAGCCCATGATGCGGACGGGCGTGTTGTCCGCCGGCGTGGTCGAGGCGATCCGTACCGGCTTGGCCCTGACCGGGGTTCGCAGGTGCATCAACGCCATGTCGCGGCCCCAGAATCCCCCCTCATCTCGGCTGGTCGCCAGCCGGTAGTAGTGGTCGACCTCGGCGACCTCGCCTCCGGACGTGGTGTCCAGTGACCCGACCCGGACCTTCCAGCCCTTCGGGACACCCACCTTCGCGCCGGTCGGGTTACGGCCGGCGCAGTGGCTGGCGGTCAGTACCCATTGCGGTGCGAGGACCTCCACCCCACAACCGTGTCCGTCCGGACGCGGCGGCGCGGGGTAGGAGGGCTGGAACGATCCCATGAACGAGTAGGCGTGGGTTGACTCGGTGCCACCAAGAACGGCCTGCGCCGGTGAGGCGGCCATCAGGGTCGCGGTCATCGCGGCCCCCGCCGTCAGGGCGGCGCCCGCCCTTGGGCTGATCCACTTGCGCATGAGTGACTCCCCTTCGTACGCCGCCGAAGCAGCGCTCCGGCGGGTTGTCCGCGGGAACGGCACCCGGCCGTCCCGTCCGGCGTCGATCCTGGACCCGGCGGTCCTCCGGCTGGTCTCGCCCGCGTATCAGGCGTGTCAGGGCAGCCGCTCAGTTCTGTATCACCCTGGGAAGTCCAGTGCCGCCGCACTTCTCGCCAGGCGGAAGGCGGCGTCATGCGCTGCCCCGGGCGGGGAGCGACCACCGCCGGTCGCCACTTCGGCCTACCTCTGATCGTTGTTCTCCCTACTCTTGCCGTGGCGAGTCGTTGCATCGTGAGTGACAAGCAGGGCAGGTGAGGCAGAGGTGTCCGAGCCGGTGAACGTTCTCCTCGTCGAGGACGACACAGTCATCCGCAGGGCCGTGGGGCTCGTGCTGGAACGCTACGGATACACGGTGACATCCGCGGAGGACGGGCTGGCGGGGCTGGACGGCTTCCGCGCCGGCGGACACGACCTGCTGCTCCTGGACGTGATGTTGCCGGGCCTTGACGGCATCGGACTGTGCCGACGGGTGCGGGAGACCAGCCTGGTGCCGATTCTCATGATGTCCGCGCGCGGCGACTCGATCGACGTGGTCGGCGGCCTGGAGGCAGGCGCGGACGACTACGTCGTCAAACCCGTCGAGCCCTCCGTCCTGGTGGCGCGGATACGCGCGCTGCTGCGCAGAGCCACCTTCACCCGCGTCGAGTCAACCGCCGAGCCGATCGTCGACGGCCACCCGGTGCTCACCTTCGGAGACCTGACACTCGACACGGAAGGGCTGGAGGCGCGGGTGGCCGGCGAGCCCGTGGTCCTCACGCCGACCGAGCTGCGGCTGTTGCTGGAGTTCGCCGCCCGCCCGGGGGTGGTACTGGAGCGACAGACGCTGCTGCGCAATGTGTGGGACTACGGCTGGGACGGCGACAGCAGGGTCGTGGACCTGTGCGTGCAGCGGCTGCGAAGAAAGATCGGTGCCGAGCGGATCGAGACGGTCCGCGGCTTCGGCTACAAGCTGGTGCGCTGACATGGCACGCCCATTCGCCTCGCTGCGCTGGAAGATCACCGCTTTGGTGGCCACCGCCTGCTCCGTGGTGGCCCTGGGTATCGGTGTCCTCGTGCACACGGCGACGTACGAGCGCTCGCTCGCAGAGGGCAGGGCAAAGGCACTCGCCGAACTCCCCGGCGCGTTGCGGCTGTACGACCCCGCCAGGAGCCCCGGCGAACTGCCCCGCACCAAGGCGTTACCGCAGGCGCCCAGAGTGTACGACTCCGTCATCACTGACCCCGAGGAACTACCCCGTCCCCTCCGCGAACAGGTACGCAGGGCTGGCGGCAGTCCCCAGACCTGGTACGACACACGTGTGGCTCATGTGCCCTGGATGTGGGCCGCCCAGGAGTCCCACGGCCGATGGACGGGCGTCCGCGTCCCCATGGACCTCGACTGGCTCAGCCGTAAGGCACTCGACCGGCACATGGTGTACGCGGCGACAGCGGCGCTGGCCGCGGTGCTGCCGCTGTCGGCGCTGGGTACCGGGCTCCTGGTCCGCAGGCTGCGTCGGGTCGCCGCCACCGCGCGCCGCATCACCGACGGTGAACTCGATGCACGGACCGGCGGCCCGGGGCGGGGCAGGGACGAGATCGCGGACATCTCAGTGGCCGTCGACCGGATGGCGGACAGCCTGGAGCGGCGGCTGCGCGGCGAGCAGCGGTTCACCGCCGATGTGGCGCACGAACTGCGGACCCCGCTGATGGGACTGGTCACCTTGGCGGAACTGCTGCCCGGGAGCGAGGTGACCGATCTGGTGCGGGACCGGATCCGGGTGCTGCGTACGCTGGTCGAGGAACTCCTGGAGGTGTCGAGGCTGGACGCGGGCGTGGAACGGGCTGATCCGGTGACCGTTCCGCTGGGCGATCTGGTCGAGGATTCGGTACGGCGCACCGGGCTGGCGGTGCGCGTCTCGGCTGCGGCCGCCGGGACGGTACGCACCGATCCGCGGCGGCTGGACCGGATCCTCGCGAACCTGGTCGGCAACGCCCACCGTCACGGGCGGGCACCGGTCACGGTGACGGTGGACGGCGCCACCGTCGTGGTACGCGACCAGGGCCCGGGCTTCCCGGCAGAGCTGCTCACCCACGGGCCGCAACGCTTCCGGACCGGAACGGTCGAGCGCGGCCAGGGCCACGGCCTCGGGCTGACGATCGCGCTGGGCCAGGCACAAATCATCCGGGCGGGGTTGGAGTTCACCAACGCGCCCGACGGAGGCGCGACGGCCACACTGCGCCTCCCACCCGGCTGACCGACGCCCGTCAACGTGGCGACGCGCCTCCACGATCCACCAGCCGATCGTGGAGAAGGGCCGGCAGCCGCCTTGCGCGTGGCGCGCGACCGTGAGACGTGCTGCCGACCCTCGGCAAACGGTCACCTACCAGGAAGCCGTGACCCCGCCGCGGGCCGTCGAGCACCAGACTCCGAATCGAACCTGGTTCAGCCCGACCGCATCACGGCGTCCATGGACGGTGGGGGCGCCGCGTGAGACGCGGTGAGAAGGGCGCCGTGGACAGTGGAGGCCGCCGCCCGGGTGACATAGCGAGCGGTGTCCCGAGGCCATGCGTCACGTTCCTGGTGGATCAGGAGACAGACCGCGCCGTGCACGCCGGCACACAGCAGCCTGGCGGTTTCGGTGGTGCTGTCCACCGGTACCCCGGAATGGAGACAGGCCGCGACCTTGTCCCGGAAGTAGCGGAAACACGCGTCCTCGTTCCGGCGACTGGCCTCGGTGGCCTCGCCATCCATCACCAGCCGGTACTGGGAGGGATGGCGAAGCCCGAACGCGATGTAGGCGACGCAGGTTTCGTAGAGCGCCGTCACCGGATCCGGGACCCCCCGGGAGACTTCCTCCAACTCGATGAACAGTGAACTCCACACACGCAGGCACGTGGCGTGGACGAGTTCCCTCTTCGAGGCGAAGTGGAGGTAGACGGCCGGCGGGGTGACCCCCGCTCTTGTCGCCACCGCGCGGATCGTGAGAGCGTCGGCACCGCCCTCTTCGAGCAGTTGATCGGCGATGTTGAGAAGCTGCTCGCGGAGCAGCCCGCCCTGGCCCTTGGCGGCGCGAACGCGGGAGCCGGTCACAGGCGGGGACCTTCGGGCGAGAGCGACATCAGGACGTCTTCGGTTTGACGGCGGTGACCACCTGGGTCACCCGGGCGCACAGTTCACCTTCGGCGTCGTGCACGTCGACCTCGATGACGGTGTTGCGACCGACCCGCAGGGGGCGAGCTGTCGCGACGACGTCTGTGCGGGCCGGCCGAAGGAAGTGCGTGGTCGACTCCACGGTGGCCGGTGCGGCGCCGGCCGGACCGTTGAGCGCGGCGCACACGGCGCCGCTCACATCGGCGAGGCCCATCAGCGCTCCGCCATGGAGGCCACCGCCCACCGTGGAGAGCGAGAGATCGTGAGCCAGGGTGGCTCGAACGCCGGCTGCCGTCATCTCGTCGAAGACGACTCCGAGGGTCTTGGCGTACGGCGCGAGCGCGTAGACGTCTTCGGGTGCGAGTGAGGGCACGGGCTGCTCCCATCTGAGTTAAGAACGATAAGTTATCCGCGTTAACTCATGCCGTCAACCCTGGACTTCCGACCGGACGGCCGCCTGGCAATGAACGTGCGCAGCAGTCCCGCGGACGAGCCCGATGGTTGCGGTGCGGTGCGTGGGGCATCACGGGAGGTGGCCGCGCGGGAGCCGGACGGTGACGGTGGTTCCGACTCCCAGGTCCGAGCGCACGTCCACCTGTCCGCGGTGGGCGTGGACGATGGCCTCCACGATGGCCAGGCCGAGACCGGAACCGCCGTAGGCGCGGCTGCGACTGGCCTCGGCGCGCCAGAAACGCTCGAAGACGCGGGGCAGGTCTTCAGGGGAGATGCCAGGGCCGTTGTCGAGGACACTCAGCAGTACGGTCTCGCTGCTGAGGGCGACCTCGACGCGCACGGAGGTCTGAGCCGGAGTGTGCTGGACGGCGTTGCCGACGAGATTGCGCAGGACCTGTTGCAGGCGGGGGGCATCGCCGATGACGGGTGCAGGCGGTGCGGGAGCCATGGCGATGTCGCGTTGAGGGTAGATGATCTGGGCGTCCTCGACGACGCCGGCGGCCAGGATGGTGAGGTCCACATCGTCCTGCTCGACGGGTCGCCCGGCGTCCAGGCGGGCGAGCAGCGCGAGATCCTCCACGAGCAGACGCATCCGCCCCACTTCGTTCTCGATGTGGTCGAGTGCGGTTTCCAGGCCGGGGCCGGAAAGGCCGCCTTGGCGGTGCAGGTCGAGCCAGCCGGAGATGGTGGACAGGGGCGTGCGCAGTTCGTGGGAGGTGTCGGCGGCCAGCGAGCGAACGGTCGCCTCCGCGCGGGCCTGGGCGTCGAACGCCCGGTTGACCGCCTTGGCCAGCAGGTCGGCTTCGCTGCCGTTGCGGTGCGTGGGCAGCCGTTCGGTCAGGGAGCCCGCGGCGATGGCGTCGGCGCTGCGGGCCATGTGGGCGAGCGGGCGCATGCCGAGACGCAGAACGATGACGGACAGCGCCAACAGCGCCAGCAACGCGCCGCCGATCAGCACCAGTTGCCGTCTGATGAGTGCGTCGGTGGTGGCGTCGTCGACGGAGGTGTCGATGGTGAGGATGACCGTCGCCGGTGCCACGGTGCCTTCGGCGGGCCCGCGGTCGATGATCAGGCCGGGGCTGGGGATGCGTACGGCGCCGAGGTCGCCACCCTCCAGGGTGACCACCTTTCCTGTAGGTGCCGTCGCGCTGAGCGCGGCCACCTCGTGGGCGGCCCGGGACGCCGAGCCGGTGCTCAGCAGGACGTTGTTGTCCTCGTCGACGGCCACCGTGCCCAGGGGCGAACCGAGAAGGGCACCGAGTTGGTCGGCATTGGCGGTCTGCGGTCCCTGGCCGATGACCCGGGTCAGACGCTCGGCGTTCGCTTCGAGGGTGTCCTGGTTGCGCTTGTCCAGGAAGTCTTCCAGGAGGAAGGCGCTGATGACGGCGCTGGCGGCCAGTCCGACGACCAGGAGAACGGCCAGCCCGGCGAGCAGGCGCAGGCGGACGCTGGAGGAAGCCCAGGGAAGACGGCCGCGGATTCTCACGTGTCGTCCTGCTCTCGGAGTGAGTAGCCGACGCCGCGGACGGTGTGCAGCAGCGGCGTACGGCCATGGTCGATCTTGCGTCGGAGGTTGGAGATGAAACGCTCGACGACGACGGAGTCCCCGCCGAAGTCGTACTGCCACACGGCCTCGAGGATCTGGGCGCGCGAGAGGACCTGCCCCTGGTGACTCAGCAGGTAGTGCAGCAGCCGGTACTCGGTGGGGGAGAGTTCGACGATCCGGCCGTCTCGGCGGACTTCGTGACGGAGGTCGTCGAGCGTGAGGTCGCCACAGCGCAGGCGCGTTTCGTCGATGGCGGGGGTTCCGCCGTGGGCGCGGCGCAGCAGGGCCTGGAGGCGGGCGCCGACTTCGACGACGCTGAAGGGTTTGGTGACGTAGTCGTCGCCGCCCAGGCGCAGTCCGCGTACCCGGTCTTCGACGGCGTCGCGCGCGGTGAGGAAGAGGACGGGGACGTCGATGGCGCGGGCGCGCAGGAGTTGGAGGATCTCGAAGCCGTCGGCGCCGGGGAGCATCACGTCGAGGACGATGACGTCCGGGGGGCGGCGGGCGACCTGGTCGAGGGCTTCGCTCAGGTCGCCCGCCGTTTCGACGTCGAATCCGGCGAATTGCAGTGCCGAGATCAGCAGGCGCCTGATACCGGGATCATCGTCGATGACGAGGACGCGGTCGGTGTGGCCCGGCGTGTTGACGGCGTTCATGTGTGCTCCTGGTGGCGGCAGCGGCGGCCCGGCGTCTGCCGTTTCCGCCGCTTGCAGCGGACTCGGGGCGGATCCCGGTGGCGGCTGTGCTGCTCATGGTTCGTCACAGGTTTGCTGGAGTGGATTCCTTGACGGGGGCGTGCGGGGCCGCCGGTTCGGGGGCGTGGAAGTTCTCGCCCTCGACGTCGAGCTGGGGCAGCACGCGGTCAAGGCGTCGCGGCAGCCACCAGGCCCGGTCCCCGAGGAGTGCCAGGGTCGCCGGCACGAGGGTCATTCGCACCAGGAAGGCGTCGACCATGACGCCGAAAGCCAGGGCGAAGGCGATCGGCATGATGTCGGCGTCGTGGGAGAACAGGAAACTGACGAACACCGAGATCATGATGAGCGCCGCAGAAGTTACCACACGGGCGGCGTTGCGGGCTCCGTTGAGGATGGCCGTGCGGGCGTCGCGGTGGCGGTTGTAGTCCTCCCGCATGGCGGAGACGAGGAACACCTCGTAGTCCATGGCCAGCCCGAAGAGCACGGACATCACGATGATGGGCACGAAGCTGGCCACCGGACCCTCGCTGGGCACGCCCAGCAGGCCGGCCAGCCAACCCCACTGGAAGACTGCGACGGTGGCTCCGAAGGCGGCGCCCACGGACAGCAGGAACCCGATGGTCGCCTTGACCGGGATGGCGATCGACCGGAACGCGATCATCAGCAGGAGCAGGGAGAGGCCGACGACGACGATCACGAAGGGCACGAGTGCGCCTCTGAGCTTGTCGGAGACGTCGATGCTGACCGCGGTCATACCGGTGACGGCGACCTGGCTGCCGCTGGACTGCGCCAACGGCTGCATCTGGGTGCGCAGCCGGGAGACGAGGTTGCCGGTCTCCTCGGACCGCGGTCCGGAGTCGGGGATGATCTGGATGCGTGCCGCCGTCTCGTCCTCGGCCATGTCGACATCGCTGACGTCCGCGATGCCCCGGACCCCTCGCAGTACGTCCTCCACGGTGGTGGCCGTAGAGGTGACGGCGGCCGGGTCGTCGTTCTCGACGAGTACGACGAGGGGGCCGTTGGCGCCGGGACCGAAGGCGTCACTGATCACGTCGTAGGCCTGGCGGCTGGAGTTGCTCGTGGCGCTGGAACCCTCATCGGTGAGGGCCAGCTTCAGCTCCATGCCGGGAACGGCCAGGGCGATCAGCGCGGCGGTGCCCAGGATCAGGTTGCGTACGGGGTGGCGCAGGACGCCCTGGGTCCAGCGCACGCCCATCGTGGCCGTCCGGCCGTTGTGCGACGCCGACCGTATGGAGCGCTTACGGCCCAGGGGCAGGAACCTGCTGCGCCGGGCCGCGGACCGGGGTTCCTTGGGCGTGAGCCGGCGGCCGGCCATCCCCATCAGCGCGGGCAGCAGGGTCAGTGCGGTGATGACCGCGACCGCGACCGCTCCGGCCGAGGCCAGCCCCATGGAGGTGAGCATCGGCACACCGGCCACCGACAGACCGGCGAGCGCGATGAGGACGGTGGCGCCGGCGAATACAACGGCACTGCCCGCGGTGGCGGTGGCCCTGGCGATGGACTCCCGGACCGGCATACCGGCACCCAACTGGGCGCGATGACGGGAGAGGATGAACAAGGCGTAGTCGATGCCGACGGCGAGTCCGAGCATGATCGCCAGGGTGGGTGCGTTGTCGGAGACGTCGAACACCGTCGCCAACGCCATCATCGCGGCCACCGTACCGATGATGCCGAGCACCGCGGTGATCAGCGGCAGACCGGCGGCGCGCAGCGACCCGAACGTGATCACGAGGATGACCAGGGCCACGCCCAGTCCGATCAGCTCGCTGGGCCCCACGGGCGGATGCGAGGTTTCGTAAGGCTCACCGCCGTGGATGGTCCGCAGGCCCGCCTGCTCGGCCGCGCTCCCGGCGGCCTTCACCGCGTCCAGCGTGCCCGTCGGCACGTCGTCGGCCTCCTTCGTGGTGAAGGTGACCTCCGCCACCGCGGTGCGCCCGTCCTCGGAGACGGCGTCACGCTCGGACGGGTCACTGACCTCGCCGACCCCGGAGACCCGGGCCGTGGCCTCCAGCGTGGCCTCCAGGGACTTGCGCAGATCCGGCTCGGTCACCTTGCGGCCGGGCGGAGCCTGGAACACGATCTGCGCCGACTGGACGTCCGGCTCGGGGAAGTGCCTTTTCATCTTCGTCAGGGCCGTCTGGGCCGGCGACCCAGGGATGGAGCTGCTGTCGGCGAAGGAGCCGGCGAAGGAAACCCCCAGACCGACCACCGCAACGAGGGCCAGCAGCCATCCGATCAACATCGTTCGCCACCGACGAGCACCCAACGCGCCCAGCCGGTACAAGAGCGTAGCCATCAAGAATTCCCTCACTGCTCGGAAGACGACCCGCCACATCCTTCTCAAGGGACTTGACGACCTCCGCACAGAGAAACTGAGGGTTTCTTGACGGTTCGACCCCAGCACCGTCAGGCACGCCGATCACCAGGCACGGGCTGGGGTCTCTGACGTCCGCATCCCGGGGCGCTGGGCGCTCCGGGTTCGCACCACCCTGTCCGAGCGGCGTTACCGCAGGCAGGTGCGGCCCTGCCCGCCGTGGCAAGCGCCAACGCGGGCGCCCCGCCCCCCGCCTGGGACCGGTGGCGGCACCCCGGCGGCCGGCCCGTGGGCGGAGGCCGGCGCCCCGCGGATTCCGGCTGATGACATGTGTCACAGAGATTCAGGGCGAGGGATGGACAACTATTCGCATTGGCCATGGAATGCGGCGTCATGGAGGTGTACGTTCCGCTTCTCGGCCCGCCTGCCGCCATTTCGCCGCGGGCCCGCGGCTGCCTACGATCCGGGCGAAGGCAACCGCCATTCGACCCGTTCGGGAGAACCCCATGAAGTTAACGCTTCGCCGTGCCCTGCTGCCCGCGGCCGGGACCGCCGCGCTTCTGCTCACCCCGTTCCTCGGCGCACCGGCCACCGCCCAGCCCCGCGCCGCCGCGCCCGCGGCCCAGCCTGCCGAGCGCAGCGCCTCCCAGGCCGCCCCCGAGATGCGCCTGTCCGGGCTGCCCGAGTGCGTCAGGCCGGGCGGCAGGTGGTCCGAGTTCACCCTGACGGTGACGAACCCTGGCGAACCGACGTACCCGCAGGCCGTCTCCGAGGTGTCGTTCGACCCGTACAACGGCGACCACTTCACCGACACGCTCAGCCTGGAGTACCTGGAGCCGGCCACGGGCGCCTGGACGCCGCTGCGGCTGTACAACGGCGACCTGACGGTGTGGAGCCAGGTGACGCACACCGATCTCGAGCCGGGCGAGCGGATCGACGTCAAGCTGCGGTTCCGGCTGGCCGACACCTCCCGCAAGGGCGAGGCGTACACCGCGGGCTCGACGACGTTCCGGGCGGAGGACGGGACGGAGACCAGGGTGTTCACCCCCGGCACCAAGTGGCGCATCTCCCGGCTCTGCGCCGCCCCGCTCCCCGCGGCCACTCCCTGACGCCCCTCTCCGCGGGCGGGGCTCCGCGGCTGGATGGCGGGGGAACCGCGCCCAGGTCCACACGCACCGTGTCACGGTCCACAGGCTCCGGCCCGAGACCGGCCGCGCCGTGGACCCGGCGGGCAGGGGTTCATCCGCGCCGACCGGCGGCCGCGGTGCGGGCGGCGAACGATTCGCACGTTCCGGTCAGCTCCGGCAGGCGCGCAGGCTGGGACCGAAGTGCGGTGCGGCGAGGAGGCCCCCTTCGGCGTGCCGGCGCCGGCCCAGCGGAACGAGCAGGTTCAGCCGGCGGGCCCCGCGCACCGGCGGCGTGGTGGTGGTGGTGCGGCTCGCGTCCGCCGCCCGGTCACTGGCCGACCCGTCCGGGTTGCAGCACCTGGGTGAACAGCACCGTGCCGTCCTGCTCCCGCAGCCGCACGGTCAGTTCGCCGGAGCCGCCGTCGATGTCGACCTGGCCGAAGAACTGGTGGCCCTCGGCCGGTGAGACGTTCAGGGCGGTCGGGGATTTGACGAAGACCCGTTCCGGGCCGAACGTGGCGTCCAGGCGGCCCGCGGGGAACGAGCCGGCGTTGAGCGGCCCGGACACGAACTCCCAGAACGGCTCGAAGTCGCTGAAGGCCGCTTTGGCGGGCTGGTAGTGGTGCGCCGCGGTGTGGTGGACGTCGCAGGTCAGCCACACGGTGCCGGTGATCCGCCGGTGTTTGACGAACCGGAGCAGTTCGGCGATCTGCAACTCCCGGCCGAGTGGTCTGCCCGGATCGCCCTGCGCCACCGCCTCGAAGTTCGGCCTGCCCTCCGTGGTGTCCCTGACGATCAGGGCGAGCGGCAGGTCGGCGGCGATGACCTTCCAGGTCGCGCGGGAGGCGGCCAGTCCGGCCTTGAGCCATTCCAGTTGTCCGCGGCCCAGGACGCCCTGCGGGTCGCTGGTCTGCGTGTTCGGCGAGTTGGCGTTGCGGTGGGTGCGCATGTCGAGCACGAAGACGTCCAGCAGGGGGCCGTGGTGGACCACCCGGTAGATGCGGCCGTCCGGTCGGCGCAGGGTGGTGATGGGGAAGTACTCGCCGAACGCCCGCAGGGCGCGGGCGGCGAGGACGTCCACGCTGGTCACGGTGTAGCGGCGGTCGCCGGAGATCACCTGCCCCGGGTACCAGTTGTCGCGCACGTCGTGATCGTCCCACTGCACGATGGCGGGCACCCGGGCGTTGAAGCGGCGCATGGCGCCGTCGAGCAGGTTGTACCGGAAGTTGCCGCGGAAGTCGGCGAGGGTCTGCGCGACGTGGGACTTCTCCTCGGTGGTGAGGTTGCGGTAGGTCCGGCCGTCGGGCAGGGCGGCGGTGGCGGGGATCGGGTTGTCGGCGTAGATGGCGTCGCCGCTGTGCAGGAAGAAGTCCGGGTCCAGGGCGCCCATCGCGTTGAAGATCCGGTAACCGCCGATGTCGGGGTTGATGCCCCAGCCCTGTCCGGCCAGGTCGCCGGACCACACGAAGCGCACCCCGTCCCGGCGCCGGTCGGGTGCGGTGCGGAAGGTGCCGGTCACCGGCTGCCCGGCGCGCCGCGGATCGTCCGGATCGGCCAGGATCACCCGGTAGTGCACCTGGGTGCCGGGGGGCAGGCCCGGCAGCCGGACCGTGCCGGTGAAGTCGGTGCCGGCGCCCAGCAGCGGGCCGGGCCAGCGCCGGGCGTTGCGGAACGACTCGGTCGCCGCGGTCTCCACCACCATCCGCGCCGGCCGGTCCGACCGCACCCACACCAGGCCGGAGGTGGCCCCGACATCGCCGGCGCGCACTCCCCACAGGGCCGCCGGGCGGCCGGATCGGATCAGCGCCGGCGGCGCGCCCGTGGCCGCGGCGCCGCCGGGCGCCGCCACCGCGCCCGCGACGGCGGCGGCCGTGCCGTACAGCAGCGTCCTGCGGCGGACGCCCGCCGCGGGCTGCCCGCACTCCGGCGGACTCCCGGCGGGGGTGCGGGCCGGCCCGGAGGCCCGTCCGGTTCCATGCGTCATCGCGGTACCTCCGTGGTCGTCGGGCTCCGAGCGGGTTCGGCCCCACCGCGCCGACGGCCCGGGGGCGGGAACGGCCGGCGGACGGCTCCGGCCCACTGCCTGCGGCGGTTTCCGCCGCGGCGGCCGGGAGTCGCCGGTCGGCGCCGGCGGACGGGCGCGGGCCCGGCACCTGAGGCATCCGGCCGGGGCGCCGCGGCCGGCAGCCGTCCGGCCTGTCCTACTGGTGTAATACGGATGGGCAGTCGACGCCACCTCAGGCGTGCGCCGGCGTCGCCCGTTCGGCGGTGCCCCGGGTGTTGGCTGCCCGGGTCGCGGTGCCGCGGGCTCCGGTTCGGCTCAGCCGCGGGGCACGGCGGGGAGCAGGCCGCGTTCGGTCAGGGCGTCCCAGACGGCGAGCAGCAGCTCCGCGCACCCTGCCCCGGCGTCGAGCCGGATGACCTCACCGAGCAGCGGGAAGGCGCCGGGCCGGGCGGACACCGACGCGTAGACCTCGTGCACCCGCGCCTGGACCTCGTGGGTGTCCCAGTCCGGCCGGGTGGGGTCGCCCGGCCGGCCGCGGGCCCTGCGCACGGACTCGGCCACGGCCAGGTCCAGCACGACGGTCACGTCCGGGCCGTCGTCGATGCCCGCCGTCACGGCCCGATAGGTGTCCGTGGGCGCCATGCCGTGCTTCACCGCGAAGAACGCCATCTCGCTGAGCAGCCAGCGGTCCGCGAGCACGGGCCGGACGGGACGGTGCGGCCGGACCAGGAGCTCCAGGGAGGCGCGTTTGTCGTCGGCGACCGCCGAGAGGTAGGCGTCCCTGTTGCGGGGAGTCGGCCGGAACTTGCCCTCGATGAGGGCCGGCACCTGCCCGGCCGTCAGGTGGTTGGTGGTGAGCAGGCACAGCGGCGTCACCCGGTACAGGTCCCGCCAGAGCCGGAAGAGTGCTTTGCACAACGTGGTCTTCCCGGTGCCGTCGAGTCCTTCCACGGCCACGAAGGGGTACGGCCGGCTCATTCGACCCGTCCCGTTCCCGAACCGCTCGCGTACGGTGCGAACTGCCCGCGCCACGGGACCGCGGTGCTCACCAGGTCGGCCAGGCGGGTCTCGCCCAGCTCCTCGATCAGCAGCGGCAGCTCCCGCTCGGCCGCGAGTCCCGCGGTGACGGCCCGGCAGTAGGCCGCGCGCGCCGTCGGCTCGTCGCTCGCGCTCATCTGCGCCCGCAGGACGCGGGTCGACACCCCGTGCGCGACGGTCCGCACCGCGTGCAGCAGCGCCTCCCGGTGGACCGGCGCCAGGTGCGGCTCCCGCGACCGGTGGTGCACTCCGCGGTGCCGGATCACCGCGAAGAAGCCCACCCACCAGGCGCCCGCCTCGGCCGCCGCGGCCACGGCGTGCTGCCACGGCGCCCCGGGGGCCGCCGCTCCGCCGAACAGTGCGCGGGCCGCCGCCGCCGCGCTGTCCGCCAGGGCGTCGCTGTCCGCCGTCGCCGCCGGCTGTCCGTACTGCCGCGGAAGCTGCCACCAGTGCGACAGGTGCGCGGCGCGGAGCAGGCGCACCGCCTCGGCGGGGACCGGCGCGGTGGGCCGCCTGGTGAGGGAGGCGAGGCCGGTGCCGACGACGCCGGGCGGCGGCGTCCCCGCGGCGACGGTCCGGCGCCACGCGTCCAGGTGGTGGTGGAGCCGCTGCACCAGCAGGCTGTCGGCCTGGAGCTGCCAGGCGTCCCTCAGCGGCGGCCCCGGCGGCCCCGGCGGGAGGCGGGTGGTCACACGTCCTCCCGGTGGTGGTCACGGGGCCGCGCGAGGTGCTCTCGCCAGGGGTGCCGCGGGTCGGTGAGGTCGATGCAGTGCACCAGCCACCGCCTGTCGTCGGCGTCCAGGAACGGCAGCGCCGCCCGGAAGTCGACATGGTCCTTCTCCCGGGTGGCGCGGATCTTGTGGAGCATGAGGACCGCCAGGTTCAGGTGCGGGATGCCGGTCGGGGAGGTGCGGCCGAGCGCCGCGAGCGGCCGGCGGATCCGGGGGTCCCTCCGGGAGACCCACGTCTCGCCCTCGGTCTCGCCCAGTGTCACCTCCACCGACCAGGGGTCGGAGGGCGTGCGACGGCACCACAGGTCGCGCACGGCGGGGGGGATCGGCTCCCCGGACGGCCACGGGCCCAGCGGTCCGGCGCCGCACGGGTCCACCAGGTGCAGGTCCCACCCGGCCAGATGCCGTCGCAGCCGGTGCTGGTCGCGCCGCAGCACCAGCACATCGATGTCGGCATGGCGCCGCACGGTGCGGCCGATCGCCAGTTCGACGGCGTAGCCGCCCGCGATCCACCAGGGGAAGTCGGCGCCGGCCAGCACCGCGGCGATGTCCTCGGGCCGAACGGGGCACCACGGTCCGGGTTCCCCGGTCGGTTCCGCTCCGTGTCGCACGACCACCATCCTGACGATCGACGAGAGTTTTAGTATAGTTTGCCGCAATAGTGCGGTATGTCTAAGAAGCTGAGCGACAAAAACGTCAAGAACGTCAAGAAGCGTCAAGAACGTCAAGTCCTTTTCAGCCGTTGTCGAGCATGGAAGCGCAGGCAGATGACGGAGAGCGCCCGTGTGTCCGAACGGCTCGGGATGCCGCCGGATCTGAACGTCCCGGTCATGGCGACCGCCCTGCGCCGCGACGAGTACCCGGTCCACGTGTGCCGGGACGAGACCGGTGCGGTGGGACGGCTGTGCGCGGAGATCGACGGCAGACGGGTCGCGTTGATCACCGACGACGCGGTGGCCGAGCTGCACGCGCGCCGCCTGGCGCGCCGGCTGACGGAGACCGGGGTGAAGGTGGTGCTGACCTCCTTCCCCGCCGGGGAGGTCAGCAAGAACCTGGACACCGCGGTGCGGCTGCTGGACTGGCTGGCCGGCACCGAGCTGGCCCGCCGTGACGTGGTACTGGCGGTCGGCGGTGGCGTGGTCATCGACACCGTCGGCTGGGTGGCCAGCGCCTTCATGCGCGGCGTGCCCTACATCAACGTACCGACCACGCTGCTGGCCCACGTCGACGCGGCGCTGGGCGGCAAGGTCGCCGTCGACCACAGCACGGCCAAGAACCTGATCGGCGCGTTCTACCAGCCCAAGGCGGTCGTCTCCAACGTCGGCTACCTCGGCACGCTGCGCGCCCGCGAGCTGCGGGCGGGACTGGCGGAGGCCATCAAGAAGGGCATCATCGCCTCGCCGGAGCTGTTCCGGCTCATCGAGTCGGAGTACCCCGGCATCCTGGCCGCCGACCCCGCGGTCACCGCCCGGCTGGTGCACGGGGCCAGTCTCATCAAGTGCCGCCTGATCGAGAAGGACCCCTATGAGCGGGAGCTGAGGCGGCCGCTGAACTTCGGCCACACCGTCGGGCACGCGGTGGAGACGGTCACCGGCTACCGCCCGGTGCACCACGGCGAGGCGGTCGCCTTCGGCATGGCCTGCGACTCCCGGATCGCCGCACGCCGAGGACTGCTCGATCCGGCGCTGCTGCGGCGGATCACCCGGCTGCTGCGCAGCGTCGGGCTGCCCGTCACCCTCGCCGACCTGCCGGTGCGGCTGGACCCGGCCCGGGTGGTGGCCGCGCTGGAGCAGATCCGCAAGATCCGCGACGGCCATCTCCGCTTCGTGCTCCCGGTCGAGCTGGGGGAGACGGTGATCGCCGATGACGTGGCCGAGGAGGAGATCCGCTCCGCGATGGTGTCCACCGCCGGGACGGGGGAGGACGATGGCTGAGTGGGACGTGCTCGTGGTCGGCGGCCTCGGCGTGGACACCATCGTGCGGGTCCCCGCCCTGCCGCTGCCCGTGCAGGACACGATCCATGTCCCGCCGATCCGGCAGTATGTCGCCCACACCGGCAACGGCGTGGCGCTGGGCTGCCACCACCTCGGGCTGCGCACCCGGTTCGCGGCCGTGATCGGGGCGGACCGGGAGGGCGAGCTGATCCTCGACCACTACGCCCGGGTGGGCCTGCCCTTCGACCACTGGATCCATCCCAGCGGCACCAGTCGCAGCGTCAACCTGGTGGACCCGGGCGGCGGACGGCTGTCCCTGTACGACGGCCGCCATCCACCCGACATGGCGGTGCCCCCGGAGCTGTACCGCGCCGCTCTCGGCCGCACCCGCCACGCGCACGTCTCCATCGCGGAGTGGACGCGCAGCGTACTGGCGGAGGCGGTCGCCGCCGGCCTGTCCACCTCCAGCGACCTGCACGGCTGGGACGGCAGGGCCGAGTCCCGCGCGGACTTCGCCTACGGCGCGGACCTGGTGTTCGTGTCCACCAGCCGTCTGGAGGGCCGGGTCGAGGAGACCGCGGACGACATCACCGTCCGGGGCCGCGCCAAGGCCGTGGTGCTGATGGCCGGCGGCGACGGCAGCTACCTGAAGGTGCCGGGGCAGCCGCTGCGCCACGTGCCGGCCGTGCCGCTGCCGCCCGAGCAGGTGGTGGACACCAACGGCGCGGGCGACAGCTATGTGGCCGCCTTCCTCCACGCCTGGCTGTCCGGTCGGGACTGGCACACATGTGCCAGGGCGGGAACGCTGGCGGGCGCGTACGCGGTGCGCACGGCGGGCACGCACACCGCGTTCATCACCGCCGGGGAGCTGGACCGTGCCCTGGGCTGACCCCCGCTCCGGACCGCCGGGCCGCGGCCCCTCACCGCACCGGCAGTCCGGCACGGTCGCGGCCGAGGCGCTCGCCCGCCAGGACGACGCTGTCCCGCACGGTCACCCCGGCCGGCACGGTCGCCCCGGGCAGGACCACCGAGCGCAGCACCCGCGCGCCCGGCTCGATACGGCAGCCGGGGTGCAGCACGCTCTCCTCGACGACCGCCCCGGCCGGCAGGTCCGTGCTCGCCAGACCGCCCCGGCCGGCCAGACAGCGCGGCGCCGCGCCGGGCAGCGTGCGCGGCAGCGACTCCGGCGGGATCGGGTGCGGGTGCCCCACCAGCTTGAGCTGCTCGGAGTGGTACCGGTCGACGGTGCCGATGTCCGCCCAGTACCCCTCCACCGGGAACGCCCGCACCGGCCGCCCCTGCGCGATCATCTCCGGCAGCACGTCACGGCTGATGTCGTGCTGCCAGCCGTGCGGGCCGCGCGCCGCAAGCACGGCCAGCACCTCGCGCAGCGCGTCGACGCGCAGCAGGCAGAACGCGGTGAACACCAGGTCCGACACGGGATCTTCCGGCTTCTCCACCAGGGCCCTGACACGCAGGTCGGCGTCCACCTCGACCATCCCGAACAGCTTCACGTACCGGCGCTCGATGCGCTGGACACCGATGGTGCAGTGCGCGCCCGAGGCGCGGTGGGCGGCCACCATCGGCCCGTAGTCGCACACGTACACGTGATCGGCGTGGAGCACCAGCAGATCGGTGGCGCCGGGCGCGAACAGGTACTCCGCGTTGGCCAGCAGCGCGTCCGCGGTGCCGCGTTCGGCGGGGCGCCGCGGCAACGCCTGCCCGGGACGCAGCCCCCCGGCGCGCAGCAGCGCGTCGTGCGGCCCGAAGTGCAGCCTGGTCCCGGGACGGCCGTCCCAGTGCTCCAGCAGGTGGCGCACCAGGGCGGACTCGCGGTGCAGGGACAGCAGCACCAGCTCCGGCACCCGCGAGCGGACCACGTTCGCCACGCTGAAGTCGACCAGGCGGCACGAGGCCGCGTAGGGGACCAGCGGCTTGCACACCCGCGCGGTCAGCGGTCCCATCCGCTCACCGAGGCCGCCGGCCAGCAGGGCGCCGCGCACCCCGGCCGGGCTCACCAGGTCCTCCCGGCGCCCTCGCCGGCCGGCAGCAGCCGGCGCAGCATCGCCGCCGAGTTCGCCACCCCCTGCTCGGCCGGCAGGAGGGCGTCCTCGTGCTCCACGTAGACCACCCCCCGGTACCCCTCGTCGAGCAGCGCGGCCACGATGGCCGGCCACGGCAGGTCACCGCAGCCCAGCGCGCGGAACCGGATGGCCGGCCCGGGACCGTAGCGCAACCAGCCCGGCCCGTGCGGATCCTGCGCCCCGGGCCAGCGCTGGAGGTCCTTGGCGTGCACGGCCGCGAGCCGGTCGCCCCAGCCCCGCACGGCGCCCACCGGGTCGTGGCCGGTCGCGGCCAGGCTCGCCGGGTCCAGGCAGAGCCGCACCCCGTCGACGGCCGCGAGCAGCGCCCGCGCACTGGCCGGGTCGTAGACCGCCTGCTTGGGGTGCGGCTCGATCAGGGCCTGCACACCCAGCCGGGTGGCCAGCTCCAGGACCGGCCGTGCGGCCCGCGCCCACACACCGATGTTGTCCCGCCAGCTCACGTCGCTGCCCGGCCAGGACAGCCAGCGGCCGAAGTCCGGCATGCCGAGCATCAGCCGGACCTGCGGGGCGCCGATCCCGGCGGCCAGCCGGACGGTGGCCAACGCGGCGCGCAGGCCGTACGCCCACTTCTGCCCGGCCGGTCCGGCCAGGACCGGATCGGTGTGCGGCCCGTGCGGTCCGAGCAGGAGCTGCGTGTCGCGGCTGTTACTCACGCAGCCGGCCACCACCCGGGCGGCGTCCAGGGCCCGGTGCAGTTCCCGGTGGTGCCCGGGGTCCTCCAGCCGCCCGGCGTCGACCAGCTTGAGGGTGCTGTCGGTCGGCAGGTCCACCACGTCCGCTCCCTCTCGGCCGGCGACGCGCAGCGCGCCTTCCAGGCCGGCGGGCGCGAGGGACGCCAGGCACAGGCCCAGCCGGATCGGACCGTACGGCATGAGGTTGCTCCTTCCGTGCCGCCTGCGGCGCCGGACCGCGGGCCCCGCGCGCCCTCCGGCGGCCGGCTCGGGACCTCTCGCCCCGGCACCGCCCGCGGTCGCTCGCCGCGCCACGCCCGCGACGCGGCCGGTACCGCGGCGGGCGGACCACCGGCGCGGCGGGGCCCGGCCTGCTGTCAGCTTCGCAGCACCGCGCGCTGTCCGCACGCCGTCGCGCGCACCGCCGGACGCGGGTGCGCGCACCGTCCCCTGGGCGCCGCGGCGGATCGCCGCGGGTCCGCGCCGCCGCCCGCGGCTCGCACAGGGGCCGGCGCGGACGGCGGACGGACGGCGGGGGAGCGATGAACGCCCGGCCGCGGGTGCTGGTGCTCGGCGCGGGATACCTCGCCGGTCACATCGGCCGCACGCTGGTCGGCAGCGGCCACGCGGTGACGGTGAGCTCACGGCGCAGACCCGCGCTCCCCGAAGGGCTGGCCTGGCTCCCGGTCGACGTGCGCGAGCTGGGTGCGGTCCGCGCCGCGATCGACGCGGTCCGCCCGGAGGCGGTCGTCAGCGTGCACGGGCCCTCGGACATCACCGGCTGCGAGGCCGACCCCGGCCGGGCCGTCGCCGCGCACCGGGAGGGCGCCCGGCACCTGGCCGAAGCCGTGCGGGGCCGCCGGGTGCTGCTGGTCTCCACGGACAACGTGTTCGCCGGGGAGAAGGACAGCCATGCGGAGTCCGATCCCACCGCACCGGCCAACGCCTACGGCCGGGCCAAGCGCACGGCCGAGGAGATCCTGCTCGGAACCGGCAACTGCCTGGTGCTGCGGGTCAGCCTGGTCTACGGCTGGGACCTCGCCGGCCTGCGGCCGAACTTCTTCACCACCTGCGCCCGCACACTGGGCGCCGGCCGGCCGGTGGCGGTGCCCGACGACCTGTGGAACACCCCGGTGCTGGTGGACGACGCCGCCGCGTGGACCGCGGCGCTGCTGGACTCGGCGCACACCGGCGTGGTCCACCTCGGCGGCCCGCGCAGGCTGAGCAGGTTCGCCTGGGCGACGCACATCGCCCTCGGCCACGGCGTCGACCCCGCCCTGGTCACGCCCGTGCCCCGGGAGGGCACCGCCTACGCCTGCCGTCCGCGCAACGCCTGCCTGCACAGCGAACGGGCCGGCCGGCTGCCCGAACTCACCGGCCTGTCGCCGACCGACGTCCTCGACGCCAGCACCCGACTCATCTCCGACGCAAAGGATCGGCCATGACGTTCTCCCAGCTCTTCCTCGCCAGCAAGCGGGCCGCGGTCAGCTACGCGCCCGACCCGGACACCGGCCGCCTGCGGTCCTGGCTCGCGCCCGGCGGCACCGGCAACGTGGTGGCCGAGCAGGCCGGCGTGCTGGACGTGGCGTGGATCGCCAGCGCCGACACCCCCCACGACCACCGGGCCGCCGAGGAGAACCCGGACGGCCTGGTCCTCGGCCTGCCGTCCGGCCGCGACATCCGGGTGCACCTGCTGCGCCACGACCGCGAGACCTTCGACGTGGTGCAGACCCACCTGACCGCGCAGGTGCTGTGGGCGGCCATCAACCACGGCTGGGACACCTGGACCGCCCCCACCTTCGAGGCCGAGACCTACCGCGCCGCGGAGTGCTTCGAGGAGTTCACCAACGACTTCGCCGAGGCGCTGCTGAAGGACTCCGCCGACGCGACCGACCCCGCCTACCTGGTGCACGACTACCAGCTCATCGGCGTCCCCGCGAAACTGCGCGCCCAGCGGCCGACCGCCCCCGTGCTGCTGTTCATCCACGTCCCCTGGCCCGGCCCCGACTACTGGCGGGTGCTGCCCAAGCCGATGCGCACCGGCCTGCTGGCGGGCATGCTGCCCGCCACCACCATCGGCTTCTTCGCCGACCGGTGGGCCCGCAACTTCCTCGACTGCGTGGCCGACCTGTTCCCGGACGCCGAGGTCGACCGCGCCGCGGGCACCGTCAGCCGGGGCGGCCACCGCACCCGGGTGCGCACCATGCCGCTCGGCTACAGCCCGCTGACCATCGGCGGACGCACCCCCCGGCTGCCGCGGGACATCGAGCAGTGGGCGGGCGAAGGTCCCCTGGTCGTCCACAGCGGGCGGACGGACCCGATGAAGAACGCCCACCGCGCGGTGCGGGCGTTCACGCTGGCGGCACGCTCCGACGAGCGTCTGCGCGACGCCAGGATGCTGGTACGGATGAACCCCAACCGGCTGTATGTCCAGGCCAACGCCGACTACGTGCGCGAGGTCCGCCGGGCCGTGACCGAGGCCAACACCGCACTGGACCGGGAGGCGGTGCGCTACCACTGCGACAACGAGGTCGAACACACCCTCGGCTGCTTCCGCCGCGCCGACCTGCTGGTGTTCAACTCCACCGTGGACGGCCAGAACCTCTGCGCCTTCGAGGCGACCCTGGTCAACGCCCGCGACGCCGAGATGGTCCTGTCGGAAGGCTGCGGAGCGGCCGAGCTGCTCGGCCCGGTCTGCCGCACCGTCAACCCATTCGACCTCGTGGAACAGGCCGAGGCCATCACCGCCGGGCTCACCGCACCCGCCGGCCGCCGCGCCGAGGCCGCCGCGCGGCGCCGCGCCGCCGCCGAGCCGTGGACCCTGGAGGCATGGGTGCGCGCCCAGCTCGACGATCTGGAAGCCGATCACCGCGAGTCCACCCGCAGCGGCCCCGCCCGAGGGGGCGGAGCGCGATGAGCGAGGCGGTGACGGACCCGCGGCGGGCCGCCCAGCACAGCCTCGGCGACACCGTGCTGGTCAGGGGCGAGGGCGTGCGCTGCTGGGACAGCACCGGGCGCGAGTACCTGGACTGCATCTCGGGGACGTTCAACCTCCTGCTCGGACACAACCACCCCGAGGTGATGGCGGCGGTACGCGAGCAAACCGAGGAATTGGTGTTCGCCAACTCCTCCTTCCAGACCCTGGCCACCAACCGCGTGATGGAGGAGCTGGTCAAGCTCAGCCCCGCCAACCTCACCCGGGTCAACCTGCGCAGCTCGGGCGGCTCCACCGCCAACGAGGGCGCGATCAAGATCGCCCAGTACCACACCGGGTGCCGCGACGTGATCGTGCCGTTCCGGGGGCACGTGGGACAGACCCTGGCCGCCGCCGGACTCAACGGCAGCAGCAGGATGCGCGCGCCCTTCCCGCACCGCTTCCCCGGCGCGCTGCACGTACCGGGGCCCTACTGCCTGCGCTGCTTCTACCGGCAGACACCGGACACCTGCGGGATGCTGTGCGTGGAGCGGATCGACGACTTCATCACCTACGCCGGCTCCGGCAGCGTCGCCTGCGTGCTGGTGGAGCCCATCAGCGGAGTGGGCGGCAACGTCGTCCCGCCGACCGGTTACCTCAGGCAGTTGAAGGAGTTCTGCGACGCCCGCGGCATCCTGCTGATCTTCGACGAGATCCAGACCGCCTTCGGCCGCACCGGGCAGATGTTCGCGGCCGACCTGTTCGGCGTGCAGCCGCACATGATGACCCTCGCCAAGGGGCTGACCGGCAGCGGGCTGCCCCTGGCGGCCATCCTCACCGAGGAGTGGATGGCCGACTGGGACCGCTCCCTGCACGGCTTCACCTACGGCGGGCACAACCTTGCCGCCGCCGCCGCGGTGAAGACCCTGGAGATCGTCCAGCGCCCCGGGTTCCTGGACAACGTCCGCCGCACCGGCGCCGTCCTGACCGACCGGCTGCGCGCCCTCGGCCAGGACCACCCGGTCATCGGCGACGTCCGAGGCCCCGGCCTGATGCTGGGAGTGGAGCTGGTGCGCCCGGACGGCTCGGCGGCGGTCGAGCAGGCCAACGCCTACCAGCGCGAGCTGCAACGGCACGGCGTCCTCACCCGGGTGTCCGAGCACGGCCTGGGCAACGTCATCGAACTGCGCCCGCCGCTGATCACCACCCCCGAGGACGCACACCTGATCGCCGACCGCTTCGGCGACGCGCTGCACACCCTCGGATGAAGGTGGTACTGGAGCCGGACGGCCCGCGCCTGGACGCGGCGCCGCCGCGGCGACCCGCGGGTGAGCACACCGTGCGCGTCCGGATCGAAGTGGCCGGGCTGTGCCGGTCCGACCTCAAGGAGGTCGCCGGCCGCAGACCGGGCACGAGTCAGTTCGGACACGAACTCGTCGGCGTGGTCGAGGAGTCCACGCTCGACGCGCTGCCGCCCGGGGAGCGCGTCGGCCTGGACCCCAACGTCCCCGTCCGGCGCGGCACGGGCTTCGCCACCGCCATGTGGGCGGCCGGCCCCGCCGACCGGCTCACCGAGGCGCTGCCGGTGCTGCCCCACCGCGCCGACGCCCGCCGGCTGGTGTTCGCCGAGCCGCTGGCCTGTGCCCGGCACTGCCTCGGCGCGATCACCCGCCACCTCGGCCGCGGCCTGGCCGGGCTGCGCCTCGGCGTGCTCGGCGCGGGCAACGCCGGAGTGCTCATCGCCGCCCTCGCCGACGCGCGGGGCGCCGCCGTCGTGCTGGGCAACCGCGGCGAGGACCGCGCGGCGTTCCTGCGCGAGCGCGCCGTGCTGAACGCGCCGATCGGCCCCTTGTCGTCGCTGCCCACCGACGGCCTGGACGTGGCGGTGGTGGCCACCAGCTTCGTCCTGCCCGAACTGCTCGGCCACGCGCTGCGCGCCACCGCCCCGGGAGGGCTGGTCGTCCTCTACGGCGGCACCGCGCCCGGGGACGCCCTGCCCGGACTGGACTGCGACCTCGACGCGACGCGCCGCCGCGAGCGCGTGGTGGCCGCCCGGTGGCGGGGCAAGGACGTCCGGGTCGGCGGCAGCTACGGCACCGCGCCCGGCGACTTCGGCGCGGCGGTGCGGGCGCTGTCGCGGCCCGCCCCCGCCGGGCCGCGGGTGGAGCGCCTGATCACCCGCGAGATCCGGCTCGCCGACCTGCCCGGCGTCCTGCGGGACCCGGCCGCCGCGCGCCTGCTGGGCAAGACCCTGGTCTGGCCGTGAGCCGGCGCCGGACCCGCCCCGGCCCGCCCGCGGCGACGGGCGGGCACGGCGTCCACCACCAGGCGGAGCCGGTCACGGCGCCCACTCGGCCCAGGACGGTACCCCGCGCGGCGCGGCGGCCGGCGGGTGCCGGTCCAGGTGGCGGACGCAACCGATCAGCCCATGGTCGTCGTCGGGCTCGGCCGCGCACAGCATGCCGGCCACGTCCTCGGGCCGGACGCCGAAGCAGCCCACCTCACGCAGCGCCTCGCCCAGCCGGGCCAGGTACACCGGGCCCGCGGCACGGGCGAACCCCCCCATGACGATGAACCGGCGCACCCCCAGCGCCGCGTGCACACCGGACAGGGCCCACGCCAGGTGGCCCAGCCCCGGCCCCACGGCCCGCAGGGCGAAGGGGTCCCCCCGGCGAACGGCGTCGGCCACGTCGGGAGCGCCCAGCGCCGCCGGATCGCCCCCGCCGGCCCGGCACAGCGCCGAACGGGCGAAGGCGACCGGATGCCGTACCGCCAGGGCGCGGGCGCAGGCCAGCGCGCCCCGGCCGGACGCCACCGCGCCCAGATGCCCGCGCCCCCCGCAGTCGCAGCGCGGCGCGGACGGCGACCGGTCCACCCGCAGGTGCCCGATCTCCCCTCCCTGCCCGTCCTCGGGCACCAGCACCTCCCCCCGCCGGAAGACCTTGTTGCCGACCCCCGAGCTGACCGTGACCATGCAGAAGAAGTCCTCGCCCCCGTCGGCGCCGTCCACATACCGCCAGCCCGCCGCGGTGACGTCGTTGAGCACCCGCACCGGCACACCCAGCTCGCCGGCGACCACGTCCCCCAGGGCCACCACCGCTCCGTGCGGCCCCCACACGGTGGGCGCGCCCGTCACCCTCCCGCGCCCGTCGACCGGCCCCGCGAAGGCCACGCACACCGCGGTCACCGGGCGCGGGGCGCGGCGGGCCTGCTCCCTCAGGGCCCGCACCAGTTGCGCGACCACCCG
Source organism: Streptomyces capparidis (assembly GCF_054782095.1). Taxonomy (NCBI): domain Bacteria; kingdom Bacillati; phylum Actinomycetota; class Actinomycetes; order Kitasatosporales; family Streptomycetaceae; genus Streptomyces; species Streptomyces capparidis. The sequence continues at coordinate 193,856 of NZ_BAAGTD010000004.1, forward strand.
TTCCTGGAGCGCCGCCACCGGAGTCCCCGGGCAGCGCTCGGCCCCCTGCACGGCCTCGCGCCGCACCCCCCGCACCACCGCCGCGCCGGGCTCGGCCCAGCCGGTGCGCAGGCTCGTCCCGCCGACGTCGGCCACCAGGTACAGCCCGGCCGCCATCAGCGGCTGGCCTGGAAGACGAACAGGTGCACGTCCTCGGACGAGTCGTTGCGCAGCCCGTGCTCGCCGAAGGGCCGGTTCACCACGATGTCACCGGCCGAGACGGTGAAGGCGTCCCCGTCGAGGAACATCGTGGCCGTTCCGCGCAGCAGCACGTACCACTCCTCGTCGTCACCGTGCCGGTGACGGCCGATCTCCGAGCCCGGCGGTACGACCGCCAGGTCGATGAAGTCCACCTGAGCCCCGCCCGGCCGCCGCTGGAACGGCCGGAAGACCCGCACGCTCCCCGCCCCGCCGTGGCACCCGTGCAGCAGCCGCAGCCCATCGTCCACCGTCCCGCGAACACGCCGCATGCACCCACCGCCGATCCCTCCGGAAGCCTCCACCGCACGCTGATGACCCACCAGCCGCCGTGAACAGTACTTCCATGATTGACAGCAAATATGCGGCGAAAAGTCCGAAAGAGGACGAGCGGTCGGCCCGGAGTCGAACGCGAACCCACCCGCAGAAGTACGGCGATCCCACCAGCACACGACCGGAAGAACTCACACACCAAGGCCTACTCGGGCCCGCCGGGCAGGCGGTGGCACGACGGCTCGCCGGCCTCTCATACGGACCGGTGCGGGGTCCGGCGCCCAGTGCTGGGCGACCGCCACCGCCGTCCTCGAGATGCCCGGGACCTCGAACACGAGGAGCCGCCCCCGGGCACCAGGAGACACAGGCGCCGGCGCCGCTCGGCCTGCCGGTGGGCACGCCGACCGAAGGAGGCGACCGCGTGATCATCACCATCCTGATGGCTATGGCTGCTCCTCGCCGCGATGTGCGTCATGGTCGCCGTCATGGGAGTGTCCCTGCCCCGCCGCAACAGCCTGATCGTCACCGCCACCCTGGTGGTGCTCACCTCCCTGTTCACCACGATCCTGCTGATCATCCGGGATGTGAAACGCCCGTTCGGCGGCCTGGTCAAGGTGAACCACACGGCCATGACCCAGGTTGAGGACAGCCTGACGCGCTCCTTCACCGCCGGCCACGGCAATCGCCGGCTGTCCTGCGAGGAGGACGGCGACCGGCGCAGCTCAGCGGCCGGGTAGGGCGGCCCCGGCCGCTGAGGCCGCGGTCCGCGACAGCCGCGAGGCGACGGCAGGACACGGTGGCGCCACGTCCGGCCGACCCGCCCAGGCGGACGGCTCCTGCGCCGCGCCGCGGTTCCCGCCCGGTGGAGCCGCGCCCGCCGCCGCGGGCGGCCAACCGCTCCCCGCCCCCTTCGCTCCGCGCATGCCGCGCCGCTCACCGAACCGGCTCGCCAGGCCGCCCGGCCGCGTCCGAGCCACGCGACGCCGACGCCCGCACCACCCCGGCCGCCCGCCACCACGGTCGAAAGCCTGGCGGCGGGTCCGGGCACCGGCCTTCCCACCCGCAGGCGGCGGCTGCCCCGCGTAGCCTCTTCCCCGTGTCAGCCTCCCGCCTGCACCGCGTCGCCGTCCTGGTGCTCGAAGGTGCGAAGCCCCTCGACGTCGGAATCCCCGCGCAGGTCTTCACGACCCGCGCGAGCATGCCCTACGAGGTGCGGGTGTGCGGGGCGGCGCCCGGTCTGGTGACCGGCGGCGACGGCCTGTCGTACTCCGTCGCCCACGGCCTCGACGCGCTGGAGTGGGCCGACGTCGTCTTCGTGCCCGGCTACCGGTTCCCGGACCGGGACGACCCGCCGCGGGCCGTCGTCGAAGCGCTGATCGCCGCTCACGCCCGCGGCGCGCGGCTCGCCGCCATCTCGACGGGTGCCTTCGCCCTCGCCGCCACGGGCCTGCTCGACGGCAGGCGCGCCACGACGCACTGGCACTACACACGGGCGCTCGCGGCGAGGCATCCGCTCGTCCGGGTCGACGAGAACGTGCTGTTCGTCGACGAGGGCAGCGTGCTCACCTCGGCCGGCGCCGCCTCCGGCATCGACCTGTGCCTGCACATCCTGCGCGGCGACCACGGGGTGGCCGTGTCCAACCACGCGGCCCGCCGCCTGGTCGCCGCCCCCTACCGCAGCGGCGGCCAGGCCCAGTACGTGCCGCGCAGCGTCCCCGAACCGCTCGGCGAGCGCTTCGCCGCCACCCGGGAGTGGGCGCTGCACCGGCTCGGCGAGCCCCTCACCCTCGACACGCTGGCGCGGCAGGCCGGGGTCTCGCCGCGCACGTTCTCCCGGCGCTTCGTCGAGGAGACCGGCTACACGCCGATGCAGTGGGTGATGCGCGCCCGCATCGACCTGGCCCGCGAACTGCTCGAACGGTCGGAGCGCAGTGTCGAGCAGATCGCCGCCGAGGTCGGCCTCGGCACCGGCGCGAACCTGCGCCTGCACTTCCGGCGCATCCTCGGCACCACCCCGAACGAGTACCGGCGGACCTTCACCAAGGGCGAGTAACACCGTGGCGGGATGCTTTCGAACCATGGCGATCACGCCACTGTCAGCGGCGCGAGCAGCAGGCCAGCCTGGTGGTGAAGGGAAGGGACATCACTCATGACTCGCATCGCCGTCAACGGATTCGGCCGCATCGGACGCAATGTGCTGCGCGCACTGCTGGAACGCGACAGCACCCTGGAGATCGTCGCCGTCAACGACCTCACGGAGCCCGTCGCCCTCGCCCGGCTGCTCGCCTACGACAGCACCGCCGGGCGGCTCGGGCGTCCGGTGACCGTCGACGGGGACACCCTCGTCGTCGACGGCCGCCGGATCACGGTGCTGGCCGAGCGGGACCCCGCGAGGCTCCCGTGGGCCGAACTCGGCGTCGACATCGTCCTGGAGGCCACGGGCCGTTTCACCTCGGCGAAGGCCGCCCGCGCCCACCTCGACGCGGGGGCGAGGAAGGTGCTCGTCAGCGCGCCGTCGGAGGGTGCCGACGTCACCCTTGCCTTCGGGGTCAACACCGACGCCTACGACCCGGACCTGCACACGATCGTCTCCAACGCCTCCTGCACGACCAACGCGCTCGCCCCGCTGGCCGCGGTGCTGGACGACCTGGCCGGCATCGAGCACGGCTTCATGACGACGGTGCACGCCTACACCCAGGAGCAGAACCTCCAGGACGGTCCGCACCGCGACCCCCGGCGCGCCCGTGCCGCCGGCGTCAACATCGTGCCGACCACGACCGGCGCCGCCAAGGCGATCGGCCTGGTGCTGCCGAGCCTCGACGGCAAGCTGTCGGGCGACTCGATCCGCGTACCGGTCCCGGTGGGCTCCATCGTCGAACTCAACACGGCCGTCGCCCGCGACGTCACGCGCGACGACGTGCTCGCGGCGTACCGCGCCGCGGCGCAGGGGCCGCTCGCCGGCATCCTGGAGTACTCCGACGACCCGCTCGTCTCCTCCGACATCACCGGCAACCCGGCGTCGTCGATCTTCGACTCCGCCCTCACCCGCGTGGACGGCCGCCATGTGAAGGTCGTCGCCTGGTACGACAACGAGTGGGGCTTCTCGAACCGCGTGATCGACACACTCGAACTCCTCGCCACCCGCTGACCGCCCGCGCGCTCCACCGCCCGCGCGGCTCGCCCTCGCCGCGCGGGCCGGACGGCAGCACCCCGAACCGGTCTACGGGGAGACGTCGCGCCCCACGCGGGCCTGCGGCGGCTGAGCCGAGAAGGTCAGGCACGGCTCAGACTGCTGATCGCGGCGCGGCAGCCCACGATGAGCGACTCGCCGTACTCGCTCGGCTCGGTCTCCGTCGGCAGGTGGCACAGGGCGGCGTCCGCGTCGTTGATGAAGGCAGGACGCTGGCCGCGGCCAACGACCTCGTCGACCAGTGGGTCGCGTTCCTCGGCGTCTCCTCCCTCCAGCGTCTTGACGATGACACGCTCGACATCGGCATCGGTGATCTTCCGTGGGACGCCGGGCCGCGGGTCGCCGCACAAGCCGTCCAGTCCTCGCTCCGTGAAGCGACGCCGTCAGGTCCGGACGGTGTCCGGAGCGATCCGCAGCCGACGGGACACCTCCATGATCGAGTGGCCTTCGGCGCACTCCAGCACGATCCGCGACCGCTGAGCCAACGCCTGAGCCGTCGTACGGCGACGCAACCAGCCCTCCATCACCACCCGCTGGGCATCAGTGACCGACAGCGGCGGAATCCTCGGACCCGGACGACTCATGCCCGACCGACGACGAATCTCTGACTCAGGTCACCAGTACTCCAGCCGTAGATCGCTGGTGCGACGTCCGACCGACCGCGCCTACGGGTGCGTGTCCGTGATCGCGATGACCTCGTCGAGGCGGTCCAGGGCAGCCTGCAAGTCGTCGACCTTGGCCTGGATGCGGTCCCGCTCGGCGCGCAGCATGGCTCGTTGCTCGGCGTCGGTGTGCCCGGAGTCCCAGCACGGAAGGAGTTCCGTGATCCTCCGGCTGGTCAGGCCAGCGGCGAACATCTGCTGGAAGAAACGGATCAGGGGGACGGCATCCTGCCGGTAGAGGCGCTGGCCGGATGGGCTGCGCTCCGCGATGAGCAGCCCCTGCTGCTCGTAGTAGCGCACGGCGCGCACCGAGACGCCGGCACCCCGCGCCACCTCGCCGATGCGGATCAGCCGCTCGGTCGCGGCCTCTGTGACGGTCATGGTGATTCCTCTCACCCCGGCCTTGGTGACCAGCGCTTGCCTCTGACGTTGGCGTCAGGTTTTAGCGTACCGGGCATGGACATCACCAACTCAGTCGCCCTTGTCACCGGAGCCAACCGCGGCCTGGGCCGCGCTTTCGCCCAGCGCCTGCTCGAGCGGGGCGCCCGCAAGGTCTACGCGACGGCTCGCCGGCCCGAGACCGTGGACCTGCCCGGGGTCGACGTGCTGCCCCTCGACATCGCCGATCCCGCATCCGTGAGGGCCGCAGCCGAGGCCGCCCCGGACGTCTCGCTGCTCATCAACAACGCGGGGATCCAGACGGGGACCGACCTGGTGACCGGTTCGCTGGACGCGGTGCGGCACGAGCTGGAGACCAACATGTTCGGCCACTTGGGAATGATCCGGGAGTTCGCGCCGGCGCTCGCCAGGAACGACGGGGGCGCGATCGTCAACGTTCTGTCCGCCATGTCATGGTTCGGGGGCAAGGGCGCCAATGCCTACCACCTGACCAAGGCCGCCGCCTGGGCCATGACCAACGGCGTCCGCCTGGAACTCGCCGAGCAGGGCACACTCGTGACAGCGGTGCACCTCGGCCTGGCCGACACCGACATGGCCGCGGGCTGGCCCGTGGCCAAGATCGCGCCGTCGGACCTGGCCGACGCGGCGCTCGACGGTGTCGAGGCGAACTCCGCCGAGGTCCTCGCCGACCAGTGGAGTCGGGACGTCAAGTCCCGGCTGCCACTGACGCCGGAAGAATTCAACGCCGCGATGGACCGCGCCCTGGCGGCGCTCACGGCGGCATGAGGGGCCCCTCGGGGCGCACTGACTGCGGTCGGTTGCCCCTGAGCTCAGTCAATTAATACTCCATCCGCGGTTGTGGACCTTCATGCTGTGGCCTCGCGTCGGCGGTAGTGGCAGTCGCGGGCGCGGGCCTGGTGTCGACGACGCCATAGGGACCAGCGCAGGCGATGGTCGCGTTGGTCGTTCGGGGATGCGGCGGGCAGAGCGAATAGTCGATGTGTCTCGTTGCAGGTGAGGGCGATGAGTCCGGTGGGGGTGGGGTGTTCCTGGTGCTCGCCGGCGCGGATGACGGCCAGGAAGGCATGGGCGAGCATCGCGAGGGTCGCCCAGCGCAGCCAGGGGGTTCCGGCGACGCGGACCAGGGCGGGCAGCGCTACTGGCCGTGGGCGGAAACAGCGATAGTGGACCACCTGGCCGGTGGTGCGGTCGCGGCGGATCAGTAGCTGGCAGGTGCCCGCCGAGTGGGTGGGGATCAGGTCGACGGCGGCCCAGTCGTATCGGCGCGGGCCTTTCGCGCCGGCGCCCGCGCCGTTGTACTGCGTGGAGAACAGGTACTGCTGCGCGGCCTCGGCGAACTGCCGCTGCGTCCGGCGGCCGTCCTTGTCCTGGTCGAGCTTGTCGAAGGCGGCCCCCACCTCCAAGCCGCGGACGTACCAGACCCTGTCGATGAACCGCACGAACGCGTCCTTGATGACCTCGTTGCCGCCGTCGTGGGCGGCCATGCACCGGTAGATCGAGTCGGCGCCACCCCTCCTTGTTCATGTGCTCCCACTCAGTTCCGCGAGCCGCACCAGTTCCTGCCAGCACAGCTCGTGGGAAGGACCGGGCGCCGCGAACCCGCGCGTCATCCTCGGCGAGCCCGAAACGGTCGACGATGCCCGGGAAGTCCGACTGGACGAGCATGCCGTCGCGCAGGTGAACTGGTTACGACGCCCGCGGACCGGTACTGATCGACGGGCGTGCTGTCGGCGGGACTCTCGTTCCGGACACTCGAGCACGTATCCGCGAACGTCACGCCCCGGTGTGTGCAGCGGTGCGGGGCGACGGCGCGTAGTCCCTCGGCGTACCGGCGGATGTTCTTGCGGCCCGCCGGGGTGTCCGGATGGCGGCAGGCGAGGTGCAGACCGTCCGGGGAACGCGTCACCACACGCCGACCTGGTCTTCCCGGGCCGGACGCACCAGGGTGAGGGCGTGCCACCGTTGCCACGACCGGCGCCCGGAGCAGCCCCGGTGTCGACGTAGGACAGCACGGAGAACAGGTCAGGAGAGGGCGGACGGAACCTGTCCTCCAACAGTCCCAGGACCCGGACGAACGGAGTACGGGCCAAGTCCCGCCGACTGCGCAGTGCCGCTCGCGCCATGATGGGCGCGTGGCGGTGCGGGAGGCGGTGGCGGCGCGTTCCCGGTCGCGGTCGCGGCCGCGGTGACGGCGGCCGGTGATGGTGGCGCGGGTCGGGCATTGTTCCCGGCCGTGGGTCGGGGGGCCTTGGACGCGCATGGGCAGGTCGATCGCGAGGCGGTACCACCAGGTGCCGTCGTGCTGGAGGATCCGGGCGAGGACGGCGGCGTCGACAAGCTGCCCCGTCGTGCAGCCGCACCAATGCCACCGGCGCGGCACCGACCTGCCGCTCCTGGACGTCCTCCAGTCGTTCCTCTTCTCCCGCGATCCCGATCTTGTGTTCCACTCCGGTCCGATGACCTCCCCCGGCGCGGTGACAGCCGCTGACCCGCGGTGGTGACGCCCGCCGCAGACGACCCGCCTTTCCCTCCGGCGGGAAGTCACCGTTCTGCGAGTCCCGGCAAACCCGGCCGGGCGGCGCACCTGGCGCGGACGGCGAGTCGGTGCCCGGGACACGCGTGCGGGCTGCGCACTGGCGAGTGGTGTTCCGTTTCGGTCGTCTGGGCGGCCCGATCCCAGCGCGTCAGCAGCCCTGGCTATCGTCGACGTCATGGCGGCTTGACTACGTGGTGGCCGCCGACGATGGGGACGTCTTCGACCCGCCGTTCGGCGAGTACTCGGAACCGCGGCACGGTGGCTGGCGCTGAGTCGGACGGATCTCCCATCATTCGACGTGCCGATCCTGACGGCTCCCTTGCCGTCTGGGACAGGTCTCGGCAGACCTCCGTGACGGGCCCTGCATCACCCCCGACCGGCCCGGCGACTCCACCCTCGGTGTGCCTGGTCGACCGCTGGACAACCGGGCGGTTCGCGGCTGCGAATCCCTTCGTCCGGCCCTCATGCGGCTGCGGAGGAACGGTCCCGGCGCCGGCGCTGCTTCGAGCCCGGCCTCTCCCGCGCCGGGACTTGCCTGGCGCCCGCGCTGCGGCCCGGGGAACGCCGGGCCGGCTCCTGCCTCGCTGCTGCCCCACTCTGCCCTCGGCCGGCTCCTACGGTTGACCATGCGACGGGCGAACGCGCCGCAGGCCGCGTCTGGTTCTGGGTCGGCTCGGCCGCACTCGACCAGTGCGACGTCCATGACGCCGAGCCGGGGGCCCACGTCTTCGGCCCTCGGCTGGTTCCCCACACCTTCAGCCGCTCACCCTGGACGACCCGCCGCACGCCTGGGGGCCGTCCGGGCGACCTCGGCGGAACCCGCGATCACCGGCTACAGCTCCTCGGTGCGGCACAGCTCCCGGTCCACGAGTGTGCGCATCGCCTGCTGGGTGTCCTGGCCGCCGTCACTGGTCACGTACACCGCGGCGGTCCGGCTCCCGTCCCGGGTGACGCCGACCCAGGTGCGATAGCCGAGCAGCTCCCCGAAATGCCCGAAGTAACTGCCGCCGCAGGACAACGGGATCTCACCCAGACCGAGTCCGTACCGCACGCCCAGCTTGGGCGCGGGCGTGGTGGTCGTCATGTCGTCGAGCTGCGCCGGATCCAGCAGGCGGCCGTCCAGCAGTGCGGCGTAGAACCGGTTCAGGTCGCGCGTGGTGCTGATGATCGAGCCGGAGCCCACGGCCATGCTCGGGTTGAGCACGGTGACGTCGGTGCCGGTGCCGGTGTCGAACGCGGTGTAGCCCCGGGCGTGCGGGCCCGTGATGAACGGGAAGGTGTCGGGCGCGCTGGTGTCCCTCAGGTCCAGCGGGCGGATGATCCGGTCCTTCACCTCCCGGTCCCAACTCCGGCCGGTGACCTCGTGGATGATCATCGCGGCGAGAACGTAGTTGGTGTTGGAGTACGACCAGTCCTCGCCCGGGGAGAAGGGGAGGGGAGGGCGCCGCATCGCCAGCCCCACCAACTCCTCGGGGGTGTAGGTGCGGAACCGCTCGGCCCGATAGCCGTCCGCGCTGTTCAGCGCGGCTATCTCCGGCAGAATGTCACGGACGCCGCTGGTGTGCTGTAGCAGGTGCCGCACGGTGATCCGGCTGCCGTCGTTGCCGTTGCCTCGGACGACTCCCGGCAGCCACTGCTCGACGGTGTCGTCCAGGGACATGCGCCCTTCGCCGACCAGTTGCAGCACGACCGTGGCGGTGAAGGTCTTGGCGGCGCTGCCGATCCGGAACCTGCCGTCCCGTGGCATCGGCTTCCCGGTGCCCTTCTCGGCCGTCCCGGCGCGCGCGCTGTCACGCGTGTCCGGTGACGTCACCTCGGCCTGCACGCCCACGGCCCCGGTGTCGCGGATCGCGTCCACCTGTCGTTGCAGCGGATCGGCCGGCCGCGGCTCCGCCGCCGCCGGCCCGGCCGATGCGGCGAGGAGGACCGTGGCCAGGCCGGTCAGGACGAGTCGGCCCCGCCGACGCCTGCCTGCTCCATGCATGATGATCCCTTTTCTGTTCGGGTTGCCCGCGCCTTCGGGAACCGCTCAGGCCGTGGCCCGCGGCCGTGCCGCCCCGCAGCCGGTGGTCGGCGACCATCCCACCAGCGCAGAGAGGACCGTCCCATCCGGCCTCCCCCCTGACGCGCCGACACGCTGCCCTCAGGGCGGTGCCGGGGGTTACCCCCCCGTGGGGCCGGCGGCATCCCGGTTCGGCTCGTGCAGGGCGGTCTGCGAACGCCGCAGGCTGTGGTCGGCCGACGGGGGTGCACGGCGCGACCCTGCACTACGAAGTGCGCGGTCAGGGCCCGCTCCTGCTGCTGATTTCCGGCGGAGCGGGCGACGCGGCCTCCTTCGACGGCTTCGCCGACGACCTCGCCGCCGAATACACCGTCGCGACCTACGACCCGCGCGGCATGTCCCGCAGCACACTGGACGACCCCGGCGCCGAGCAGACCGTGGCCGAGCACGCCGACGACGCGTTCCGACGGCCGACCTACCGCCGGGGCGCGCCGTCGGCCGGAGTGCGGCCGTGCTCCGAGCGCCCCCTGGAACGCGGCGCTCCCAAAGGTGCGTCAACCCGCGCCGAGCGCCTGCGTGCGTAGCGGCGGGGCCGCAGGGGCTCGCGGACGACACCCGTACTGGTTCGCCGGCCCGGTACGGGAGGAGGTCACCGCCCTGTCGGCGGACCCGGACCCGGACGCCGCCAAGGACCGGCTTCGGGAGCTGTCCCGGCCGGAGGACTGCCCCGCACCGCTGTGGGAAGGCGTCGGACGCGTGGGCGCCGGCGCTGCGCCTGTTCCCGGAGTTCCCCGGCACGGTGCCGGAGCCGCTGGAGACGGTGTCACCGCCGCCCGGCGAGCGGGTGGTCGTCAGCCGGCGGCAGCCTCGAGGAGGGAGAACGGTGCGGCGTCCGCGAGCGAGGTGACCGACGTCAGGACCAGGCCCGCGGGCAGCCGGGGCCGTCTGCTGTGCCTCTGCCGAGCCCTGCCGCTGCCGCCTTCGCCCTGCTCGAAGCGGATGTCTGGATGTTGTCCCGCGTGGTGCACGACACCGGGTGTGCGTACCTGGCCGGCGCCCGGCCGCCTGGCGAGTGGGTGAGGGTGGTCCGCGCGAACCGACGGGATACCCGGTCCGCGCGCCTGATGCCCGCCCCGCCGCTCGCCGCGCTCGCCGCTGTCGGTAGCATCGCCTTGCCATCCGATCCGGGGCAGGCTGCGCTGACGGCGGCCGGCCGCCCTTGCGGGGGCGGACCGGCGCGGAGGGGGCGGTGCCCTGCGGTCGATGCCCAGCCGCGGCCGGCTCGCGGTGCCGCGGGGACCGGGCTCACCTGGCGTTTGGCCCGCAGTTCCTGTTTGATGGGCGCGCCGTTGGAGTCCCACTCGATGACACCCTCCACCCCGCCGTATCTCTGGCGGTCCCGCGTCCCCTCGCCCTCCACGCGGGAAATCGCCCACTCCGGCTCCCACCCGAGGGTGTCCAGGCCGGGCAGGCTCACGCCCCACACGATCCGGCCGTAGGAGTCGCGCTTGCCCTTCATCCGGCAGGTGGCGCGGGGGCGGAAACGGCCTCCACGCAGACCCTGTGGTGGCCGTGATGGAATGGGAATGCCGGCACCCGGTTGGCACCGGCCTCTTCGGCCACCTGGACGGCCTCAGAGCACCATCGAGCAGCAGGGAGTCGGTGTGAGCGGAGCCGGGCCGGGCCGGGACGTCAGGTCGACGAGCTCTTCTGTGGGGGGTGTCCGTGACGGGGCGCTGACCCTGGCAGGGGTGTTGGCCGCAGCGGAGACCGCTGCACCAGTGGAGTCCCTCGACGTGGTCGCGCGCATGCTCAAGGAGCACCTCGGGGCCGTGTCGGTGTCGTTCCTGATCACCGACTTCACCGGTGATTCGGTCGTACGGCTGGGGGCCGCGGGAAGCGTCGAGACCGATGAGCCCGCCCGGCGTATCACGCTGCGGGGCACCCTGTACGACGACGTCATCCGCACCCAGCGGCCGCGTGTGGAGCACACGGGTCAGGAGACGCAGGTGCGGGTCGTCGCACCGGTGACCAACCGTGGGGACGCCATCGGGCTTTTGGAACTTTTCCTGCCCGCAGCGCCGGACGCGGTGGTGATGGGGGAAATCGGTGAGGCCGCGCACGCCCTGGCGTACATCGTCATCGCGAACCGGCCCTTCACCGACGTCTACCAATGGGGCCGCCGCACCAAGCCGCTGAGCCTGGCGGCGGAGATCCAGCACCGGCTGCTGCCGGCGTCGCTGGCATGCGAGGCGGCGCAGTTCGCCGTCGCCGGGGCACTGGAGCCCGCCGACCACGTCGGGGGCGACACCTTCGACTACACGATCGACCGGGACGCGGTGCAGCTCTCCGTCACCGACGCCATGGGCCATGACGTCGACGCCGCGCTCCTGGCCACCCTCGCCGTGGGCGCCCTGCGCCGGGCACGGCGGGCGGGCGCCGACCTCGCCGAGCAGGCCCGCCAGGCCGACCAGGCCATGCGTGAACACAGCCAGAGCTACGTCACCGGGCAATTGCTGCGCATCAGCCTGGTCGACGGCGGGACGCAGTTCATCAACGCCGGACACCCCTGGCCGTTGGTGATGCGCGACGGTCAGGTGCGGCAGATCACTCCGCACATCGATCTGCCGTTCGGCTTCCAGGCCCCCCACACCTACCGAACGCAGCCGCTGGACCTGCGGCCGGGTGACCGGCTGCTGATGCTGACAGACGGCATGCTGGAACGCAACGCCGGCAGCGTCGACCTGCAACAGCTGATCGTCCGTACCCGCGCGCTGCATCCCCGCGAAGCCGCCCGCGTCCTCATCACGGCGGTCGTCGACGCCAATCAGGGACACCTGGAGGACGACGCGACCATCATGTGCCTGGACTGGCACGGCCTCGACAGGGTCGGGCGGGACGCCGACACCGGCGCCGATCTCGCCGACGCCTCTGCCCCGTCATGCTCACCCGACGCCGCTCCGGCGACCCCGGCACCACGATCTGCCGGGCGCACCGGCACGCGACCGGGGCGGGGAAAAGAGGGCTGACGGTCCGGGCGGGCAGGCCGCGGGCGGCCTGGCGGCCGAGGCGGCCGACCACGCGCTCGGCCGCTCGCGCGACGGGCTGACCACCAAGCTCCACCTGGCCGCGGACGCCTTCGGGCACGTCCTGGCCGTGGTGGTCACCGGCGGGCAGCGCGGGGACGCGCCCTGCTTCACCGAGGTGATGGAGCGCATCCCCCATATGATCCCGGAGAAGCGTGACCAGGCCGGGCACCGGATCCGCCGCGGGTCGGCCGGTGGACGACCGCCCGGGTCCGATCCCGCAGGGTACAAGCGGCCCAAGGCGCCGGTGAAGACCCGGCAGGCGGTATCGCCCGGCTACCGTGTCCCCGCCGTCCGCCTCGTCCTCGATCACCAGCACCGACGGCCCGGGAAACACTGTCGGAAGAAGAGGGTTGACGCCATCGCAAGATCATTATGAAGGATGGCTACTGGTGGTCACCACCGACTACGGGCCGGACCCAGTCTTCAGGGGCCTCCCCGGGACGGTCCCCGGCAGAGGCCCCGAGCGAGCGAACAGCCCCTGCCTGCGGCAGGGGCTGTTGCTTTGCGGGTGACCCGGACGGGTCCTCTTCAGGACCTCAGGCCGCGTCTCCGATCAGTTTCCACGGCTCGCGGTCCGCGTCCGCGCCTGTGCCGGGCGCATTGCCCTGGGTCCACCACTTGGCTTTCCAGATTTTGCCGTTGTACTTGACCGTCGTTTCCTCGATCGGTTGGCTCGCCGGGTTGTAGATCTTCGTTGCGTCCCAGTTCGACGCACTGCAACCGCCTGCCGGCGGCGTCGCCGGAGCTGGTGCCTTGAGGTTGTCCGTCACCGGGGAGTAGGGCCTGCCTGCCAGGGACAGGGTTGTGTTTACCGGTCCCGTTATCGGGAGGAAGTAGATGATCGGGAGGTCGAGGGATTTGCCTGCTGGGATGATCTGGCAGTAGTCCAGTGTTGTGGTGATTCTGTGGAATGTCGTGCCGGGGGTAAGCTGCCACTGGCCGCCCTGGTCGCCCGTCTGCCAGTTCGCGTCCTTCACCAGCGGGGATGTCGAGGCCGGGATGTCGAACGAGAGCTTTGTGTCCTTTCCGCCGCCCAGCGTGCGGCCCGTGTTGTTCGTGATCCGGAGTGTGGGCTGCAACGGCCACAGGTCAGCCGTCGCCGTCGGGTAGTTGACCAGTTCGACGCTTACGTTCGCCGACACCGTCGGGGCCGCCGCACTGCTGCCGGTGCGCAGACTGTTGTCGTATGCGCCGGTGTTGCCCAGCTTTTCGTTCAGACGCGTCGTCAGCGTGTAGCCCATCCCGCACGGGGTGTCCGGCTGGACGTCCGCCGGACACGCGTAGTCGCCGCCGAGTTCCCACATCATCACACCGCCCGCGCCCGTCGACTTGACCAGGTCCGTGACCGAGTCGATGGCCTGTTCGTCCTCCGTCGACAGGAACACCCTCTTCTCCGCGTTCCACAGCCATGACGTCTTCGTCACGTCGTCCCAGTGCCGGGTGTAATGGCCCGTGCGCCGGTCGGTGGCGTCGGTGTCCGGGGTCAGGCCGACGCTCGGGGCGTAGATCGGGGTGATGTTCTTCTCCAGGTTCTTCGTGTGCCACAGCGGGTTCGTCCCGGAGCCGAGTTCGCTGCCGTTGTTCGTCTCGTCGTGCCAGATGTTGTCGATGCCGATCGCGCCGTCGCCGCACGGGCGCTTGATGCCCGTGCCGGGTTCGCAGCCGTCCGGCTTCGGGGCCGAGCCCCACAGGCCGTTCGTGCCGCCGGTGACATTCTTCCATCCGCGCGTGTAGTAGGGGACGCCGATGTTGACACGTCCGGCCTGTAGTGCGCCGCGCATGTATGTGAGCGCCCAACTGGTGTTGAAGTACCCGATTTTCCCGTATTCCGGCGTGGCGTACTGGTCCGCCAGTTCCGGGTCCTTTCCGTCGTCGTACAGCGCCGCGTTCGGGCCCACGACGTCGTTCCAGGTGCCGTGGAAGTCGTACGACATCAGGTTCGTGAAGTCCTGGTAATCCAGTGCCGTCTGGTTCGCCATTCCGCGGACCAGGTAGCCGGAGGCCGAGGACGCCGACGTGAGCAGGTAGTACGTGTTGTCCGCGACCGATGCCCGGTTCAGCGTGTCCCGCAGCGTTTTCATCAGCGCCGTGTACGCCGTGGGCAGGCCCTTGCGGCGCGGGTTCGCCAGCGACCAGTCGTTCGGGTTGCCGGTGTCCTCGAGGACCGTGGGGTACTCGAAGTCGATGTCCACGCCGTTGAATCCGTAGGTCCGCAGGAAGCCCACCACCGAATTCGCGAACGTGTTGATCCCCGCCTGGTTGACCGTGCCGTCGGCGTTCGTGGTCATCGAGTAGAAGCCGCCGGAGCCGGCCCAGCCGCCGACCGAGATCAGCGTTTTCACCCGGGGGTGGAGGCGTTTGTATTTCGTCAGCAGGTTGAAGTGTCCCTTGTACGGCAGTGAGGGGTCCATCTCCGCGCCCGCCTCGCCGGGCCACTCCCTTTGCGTGGCGTTCGAGTCGACCACGATCTGGTTGTTCTCCACCGTCGCGAAGGCGTAGTTGAGGTGGGTCACCTTCGACCAGGGGATGTTCTTCACGAGGTAGTGCGGTGTGCCGTCGGCGCCCGTGCGGCCGCCGTTGAAGTAGCCCACGACCCGGCGGCTGCGGTTCTGGCCGAGCCATTCGCGGCCGTCGCTCTGGTAGATCTTGCAGTACGGCGTCGCCACGCCCGGTGTGGGCGCCAGGCCGTCCGGGCGGCAGTCGCCGGACGCGTCCGGGCGGGGGCCGCCGTCGTCGCCGCCGGGGTGGGATTCCATCGGGTCGCCGACGCCGCCGTTGATGCCGAGGTCGCCGGCGCCGCCGGGGGTGCGGCTGCCGTCGCCGTAGGACGGGACCAGCCAGCCTTCGATGTCGCCGGCCTCGGTCGCCGCCCCCGTTCTGGCGGCGGTCTTCGCCGTTGCAGCGGTCTTCGCCGTTGTACTGGAGCGGGTCACGGCGAAGTCCTCGATCCCGTCGCCGTCCAGGTCGGCGAAGGTCCCTGATGAGCCCTGGAACGGACCGTCGGCACGGACCACGCCCAGCGATTTCCAGCCTTCGGTGAGGCTCCACGGAGCGCCGGTGTTCTCCCAGGCCCGGACATCACCGGTCATGTACTCGACCCGGACCGTGTCGGCTCTGCCGTCGCCGGTGATGTCGGCGAAGGCGACCTCCGCGCCGGGGGACTCGCCCGGAGTACCGAAACCCTCGACATCGTCCCAGCCGCCCGGAGTCGGCATGCCCGTGCCCTCGTTCAGCCAGGCGGACGGGAAGTTCATCCGGTCCAGCGTGATCAGGTCGTCGCGGCCGTCGCCGTCGAGGTCGGTGAAGAACATGTTCGGGGGGTAACCGAGGTTGTTCGCGACGATCGTCGCGTCGGCCCATCTGACCTGGCCGCCGCTGCTGGTGTTCTGCGACATCCGCATCGCGAGGATGCCCGTCGGCGACTCGGCCGCCGGCAGGATCCGGATGTAGTCGTCCTTGCCGTCACCGTCCAGGTCGGCGAAGTAGACCCGTTCCGGGTTGTTCCCTCGGTCGGCCGGGCTGATGTCACCCAGCGGGACCCCCGGCTCGCGCGGATTGTCGTTGCGCCAGCCGGTGACCGTGCCGTCCGTACCGACCACCACGTAATCGTCCTTGCCGTCGCCGTTCAGGTCGGCGAAATCCACCTTCGAGCCGGCCGGCGCGGCGTCCCGGATCTTGCCGATCGGCTCCCAGACATACGAGCGGCCGCTGATCATCATCTGTAGGACCGCGATCCGGGCGCCCTCGGCGAAGGCGTGCGCGATCTTCTGGTGGCCGGCGTCGTTCGGGTAGATCTCGTGCATGATGTCCTGCGGGGTGACGTCGCCCAGTTCGACCAGCACCAGCCGCGCGCCGGTCTTGATCTTGGCATGGGCGATCGTGCGGAGCGCGCTGTTGTAGGCGTCGATACGGGCCTGGTACGTCGGGTTCGTCGACGGCGGCAGGGTGCCGAGCAGGACCGTGGTCGTCGGCGAGGCCAGGTGAATCGCGTTCAGGAAGCTTTCCATCTTCGTGGCCGTCGCCGCGCCGTCGGCACCGCCGGCCAGGTCGGCCGTACCCGCGACCAGGGGCATCAGGTTGGGCCGATGTGTCCGCAGCGCGGGGATCGTCTCGGCCCGGATGTCGTCGATGCCCTTGCCGACGAAGCCCATGTGATCGGGATCGCCGCTGTCGCCGCTCTCCAGCTCGCCGACGAAATCCGAGCGCTTGAAGAAGGGGCTGAGCAGTATGCCGCCGATCAGCCCAGCGATGGTCATGCCCTTCAGTTGGGTGCCCAGATCGTCCCGGTAGCCGTCGCCGTCGGTGCTGTGCACACCGGCCGTGATCCCGTCGCCGGTCGGCATCACCCGGAGCTCTTCGACCGGCGAGGCGGCGGCCGCCCTCATCTGGCCGAACTGGACCGGCCGGTGGTCGGAGTTGCCCTCGGCCCGGACCGTGACCGCCGGCGGGTCGCTGAAGAAATGGGTGGTGGCGAAGTAGTCCAGCCAGCCACCGCCCTGGTGTGTCGCCTGATTCGCGTGGTGGACCCGCATGGTCGGCGGGAAGTCCGGCCGGCCGCGGAGGGTGTCCGGGTGGACGTTGAAGTCGCCGCCGACCGTCACGTGGTACTGGACGTTGCGCTGGTTCGCGAGGGCCTCGACCCGGTCGTCGATGGCGTCCAGCAGCACTGCGGAGTCGCCGCCACCGCCGGACAGGCCGTGCACGGTGAAGTACCACTCGTCGCCGAACCGCGCGCCGAGCGCGTTCCGCCCGGCGTCGACCGGGTTGCCGACGACGATCAGCTCGTCGGGCGCCTCGGGCAGGACGAGCGCGATGTTGACCCGGCCGCCGATCAGGCGTGGGTTGGTCGCGTCGTCGGTGGTCGGCAGGAAGTACACCTCACGGGTGAAGTTGGGACGGCGGTAAGGGCTGTCGACGTTCCAGGTGTGGTGCAGCACGGTGTGCTGATGTGTGTTCCCCTGGCTGTCGACCGTGGTGAAGGTCTGGTCGGGCTGCCGGACGCTGTTCGCGGGCGGGTGCGGGCCGACCTCCTGAAGCATCAGGATCGGAAACTGCAACGCCAGGCGTTGGACCGTGGTCCACTTGCTGCCGTTGCGGTCCGCGTTGTTGGCCCCCTGCATGTTCCAGGAGATCAAGGGCGTGGTGGCCGCTGGGTAGTCGGCGGCGGAGGCGGACGGGACGGTCAGTACGGTTGCCAGGCCGGCCAAGACCAGGGCTGCGGAGAGTAACCGGCGGAGCAAGGGAGCCCCTCTCTTTTGTCACTTCCTGCGGATCGGGACATCTGCGTCGCTTGCGGGCGACCCCACCCTCCCCTCCCCCATGACACGTCGTGCGGACCTGCGCCGCCTTCACGTCCTGCCTGGTGGCGCAGGCGGGGCAGGTCTTGTGGAAGGTGAGGCGCAGGGGGATGACCGCACCGTCGGTGGCCTCGTGCGGACTGATCCACACCTCGGAGGTGATGTCGCGTCCGCGGCTGGGCGGGGGGTGGCCGAAGTGGCGGTCGGCGATCTCCTGCG
The DNA here is from genome assembly GCF_054782095.1 of Streptomyces capparidis. Lineage (NCBI taxonomy): Bacteria > Bacillati > Actinomycetota > Actinomycetes > Kitasatosporales > Streptomycetaceae > Streptomyces > Streptomyces capparidis. The sequence goes on from NZ_BAAGTD010000004.1 coordinate 211,781, forward strand.
AGGAGGCCGTACACCTCTTCGGCGCTGTCCGGCCGCTGGGCCGGGTCGTTGGCCAGGAGCCGGCCGACCAGCCGCTCCGGCTCCATTGGGGGCTCCATCTCGTAGAGCGCGCATCCGAGGGAGTACAGGTCGGTCCGGTGGTCGAAGGTGCCGGACAGCGCCTCGGGCGCCATGTAGGCAGGGGTGCCGATCAGGACGCCGGTGGTGGTGATGTCGTGCCGGGCGTCGCTGCCCTTGGTGATGCCGAAGGCGACGACCATCGCCTCGCCGCTGGAGCTGACGATGATGTTGGACGGCTTGACGTCCCGGTGGGCCAGGCCCGCCTGATGGGCGGCGGCCAGGGCGTCGGCGACGCAGGCCGCCGTGTACAAGGCGTTCGGCAGGGGCAGTCGCCCGGCTTCCAGGACGGCGCTGAGGGACGTGCCGGGGAGCGGCTGCATCACCAGGTAGGCGTACAGCCGCCCGTCGTGTGCCGCGGAGCCGAAGTCGTGCACGGTGACGATGTGGGGATGGGACAGGCCGCCGGCGACCGCCGCCTCGCGGGCGAACCGGGCCACCTGTCGGTCGCTGTCCGCGTTGCCGTCACCGATGAGGACCTTGACCGCCACCAGCCGGTCGACCTTCGGGTCGTGCGCCTTCCAGACCTGCCCGAACCCGCCCGCACCGATCGCCTCGATCAACCGGTGGCGGCCGTCCAGCACGGTCCCTGCCTGCACGACCCCTCCTCCTCGGCACACACCGCGACGCATGGTGCACCAGGCGTGCACGGGTCACGCTACGCCGCGGGAACCTGCTGCGACAGAGGGACGTGCACTGCCAGCAGGCCATGGGCTGCAAGCCGACCGGAAACGGCCCGCCCTCCCCGGACAGCGCGATGTTCCCCACTCTGGCGTAGCGCGACGGCGTGGGAGGCGTCGACCTGACGGCGGCGCTGGACGCGGGCCGCCGCGTCCAGCGCCGCGCACGCCTGCCCCCAGGTGCTGTGTCCGAGGACCAGGTGCCGGGTGTGCGACAGGCGTCGCGCGTGGTCGACCAGCTCATTGCTGAACAGGCGCCTACGCGCGCCTGGCCGCCGACCATGTGGGCACCCGCCACCACGAGGTGGTGCTCGTCGCACGGTCCATGACCGACCCGGAGGCCAGACGCGCCGTGGTGCGCGCCTGCGACCTCCCGGTGGGCTTCGGCGGCGTGGACATCTCCCGGTACCTGCTTGCTGTGCAGGGCGGTCCGCGAGCACGCCACGGTCGCACTGTCCGGCGAATCCGCCGAGGAGGTCTTTGGCGGCCACCGCTGGTTTGCCGCGCACCGCGCCGCGGACCTGCTGCCCCCGCCGGTGCTGTACCGGCCCAAGGGCGGCCTACCCCTCCCCGCAGGGCCACCCGTGCCTCGCCGCGCTCGCCGGGCAGGCCAGGGACCTCGCCGCCGGCAGCGGCCACCGGGTCTTCGACCTGCTGAACCGGCGGTGGCTGCGAGCCGCGGCCGAACCCGGCTCCGGGGAGCTGACGGGTATCGGCCGGTACACCGCCGACCGCGCCCTCACCCTCGCCGCCTGGCTCGACGAGTACCGCCCGGAGATCCGCACGGGATGACGACCGTGCCTCACTCCCGGCGATCGCCCCAAGTGAGGGCGGCCGGCGGACGTGAGCGCGATCGCCGACGCCTGCGGTGACAGCCGATCTCATGTGGTGCACTCGGGGTGACCGCAGGGGGCGGCATGCTCGACTGGCGTGCCCGTTGCCGGGCAACGCACGTTCGTTCACACCACCGGCCCCCCGCCCGCGGAGGCTGGATGCCGGGGGCAACCACTCGTCGCACCGGCACGCATGCAGGTCAGGCGGGTGACGCAACCGGACATGCACCACGCATGCACGCGACGACCGCTCGCGGGCCGCGACCGTGGGATCCCATCTCGTCGGAGTCGCCACCGGGACGGCCGTCCCGTGTTCCCGGAGGTGACGACGCCATCCAGCGCCATGGCGATCGGGTAACCGTCGGCCGTGGGTAGCCGGCAATCACACACGCCAGTTCACTCAGGACGGAAAGAGGTCAGTGTTATCACCATGAGCAGTCAACCTCATGGCGGGCCGCCGCCGTCGGACGCCTCCACGCCGGCCCGCTCACCCCGCACAGGCCAGGCCCCGGCCGCGCTCACCGTCGGGATCGAAGAAGAACTCCTCCTCATCGATCCGACCACCCGCGCCCTGAGCGCCCACGGGCCCTGCCTGGTGGAGCAGGCCGCCGGCGAACTCCGTGACCGGGTGGGCACCGAGCTGACCCGCTATCAGGTGGAACTGCGTACCGACCCGCACACCTGTTTGCGGCAAGCCGGCGACCAGATCCGGTCCACCAGGACCGCGGCCGCCCGTGCCGCGGCCCGCCTCGGCCTGCGCGTCGCCTCCACCGGCACCCCGGTACTCGGCCAGGCCGCTCCTGTTCCCATGTCACCGGGCGCCCGCTACGCACGAAGCGCCGCCCACTTCCGCGCCCTGGACGACGAGCAGACCGCGTGCGCCTGCCACGTCCACGTCGGACTGCCCGACCCCCGCGACGCCGTCCACGTCAGCAACCATCTGCGCCCCTGGCTGCCGACCCTGTCCGCACTGGCGGCGAACTCCCCGTTCCTGGACGGCCAGGACACCGGATACGCCAGTTGGCGCACCACCACCTGGGGACGCTGGCCCGTGGCCGGCCCACCCCCCTACTTCGCGTCCCCCGCCCACTTCGATGACCTCGTCCACACCCTCATCGAGGCTGAGGCACTCATCGACCGCGGCGGCCTGTACTGGGACATCCGCCCCTCGCACCACCTGCCCACCATCGAGATCCGCGTCGCCGACGCGGCCCTGACCCCCGATGACAGCGTCCTGCTCGCCGCCGTCGTCCGCGCCCTGACCGCCACCGCCCTCACCGCCATCCACGTCGGTGACCGAGCCCCCCGCCCGGCACCGGAAGTACTGCGCGCCGCCTGCTGGCGCGCGGCGCGCGACGGACTGGCCGGCAGCGGCATCGACCCGCTCACCGGCCGCCTGGTGAGCCAGACCGCACTGGTCGAACGGATGCTGGACACCATCGCCCCGGCGCTCCGCCGGCACGACGACCTCGATCTGGTGCGCGACCAGTGGCGGCGCCTGCGTGCGCAGGGAAACGGCGCCGACCGCCAACGCGCCGCCTACCGGCACCGCTCCAGCGCCCACGATGTCGTCGACTACGTCGTCTCCGCCACCTGCCCGCAATAGGCCGGCGCACAGCCGCCCACCACACGCCCGAGCCACCGCCCCGCGGCGCTCCGTGCGGCGGGGTCGGGTCGTGCCCGCGGCCCAACCCGGTGCCGCCCCCGGCACGCGGGCCGGTGATGAAGGAACTGGCAGCGCCCCTCCTTCTGCCCTCACCCGTCGGTCAGGCCGTCACCTGACGCGCGTTCCGGCTGCGCGCCGGGCTGCGCCGACAGCCCGCGGCGCGCGGGTCCCTCGTCCCGAGCCAGGGGGCGGCGTCAGTCGGACTGCTTGTAGGCGACGATCATCGGGGTCTTGTGGGGTGCGTCGGTGGTGGCGCCGAGCTTGTTCTTGGCCGTGTCGAAAGCGACGAACTTGGTCGTGTCGGTGGATGCCAGGTAGAGCTTGTTGGCTCCTGGCGGGGCAAAAGTGAGGTGATCGCCGACGACGTCCGGGGAGTAAGTGGCGGACAGCTTCTCCGTCTGGGTGTCGTACACCCAGAAGTAGACGTCCCACCAGGGGGAGACATTCTTCTTCCGGATTCCCGAGACATAGACGGCGTCCCCCTCGGGGGAGGCCGCGATCCCGAAGGTGTCGTAAGTCGTGGGATCGCCGATCTGCTTCGGGGGTTGCATGCCGACCCTCTTGTGGATCTTCAGTAGGCTGTTGTCGACGACGATGATCTCATCGTTGCCGGGGGCGATGCCGCCGGGTTCGGTGGCCATGAACGCGAAGATCTGCACGCCCGCCGAGGTCTTGGTGGAGCTGAGGCGCATCCTGCGGTCGGCGAGCTTCGTGTCTTGGACCACGTAGGTTCCCTTGCCCTGGCCGTCCAGGAGGTAGGTGGCCACTTCCGCGTGGTAGTTCTCGTCGAACTTCCCCGCGATGTAGATGCGCTTCCGGTCGGGCGTTGTCTCCAGGTCCCAGGAGACGTTCGCGGTGTTCTCTTTCGTGTGCGGGATGCTCTTCCCGGTCGTGAGATCGACCTCGAAGATCCTGTTCCCGTCCCAGGTCGCATACAAGGTGCCCGGGCCGCCGAGGCACATGGCGCCGTACCGGGTGTCGACGTCCGTTTCGACGATGATGGGCTTCTCGAACTTTCCGGTGGCGGTGTTCAGCGTGAAGATGTAGCCCTTTCCGGCGGCCCTGGAGTGGGCGTAGATGTACTTGCCGTCGGGGGAGGCGATGGGCGTCCTGACGGCGGCGCTGAGGGGCAGCGGAATGTCGATCGCGTGCTCGGTGTTGAAGGTGTCGAACTGGTGGTTGAACGGCATGGCGACCGACTTGTTCTCATCCCCCTTCTTCTCGACGAAGAACGCGTGGGCCCGGCCATGAGCACCCGAGTGGCGGCGGAGCTGCGGGCGGCCTCTGCGGCCCACTGGCGCAGCGCGGTCTCGTGTGCGTCGACGGCTGGCCCGGGCGCGCTGGCCGCGCCCGGGCGCTTCTGGTCTTCGGGACGGCGAAGGCCGTCGCCGTCGCCGCTCTGCTGCCGCTGGCCGCGGGCGGCGGTCACGATCTGCTGGTCGCCGTCTCCGCCGTCGCGCAACGGTGCGGTCAGCGTCACCGCCGGACTCGAAGCAGCGTGCACCGGTGCCGCGCTCGCCCGGGCGAACCGGGCCTGAGCACCCCGCAGTGCACGCCACCCGGGACGCCGTTCGCCAAGCGCACTCCAGCGCGTGAAAGCCGTTCCGGTGGCACGGGGGAGGACCACCGGGACGGCTTCGTTCAGCGTAGAGGCCTCAAGAGTCGCGACGAGCGGGATTGAGGCAATCGGGCACGTGTGGGCTACGCACCCGTCTCGACGTTGTGCGCCCTGCTCGCTGGGGCAGGCATCATGGGCGTGCTCCGTTGGCTGGTGGGCTACGGTAAGTCGTCTCCCTCATCGAGGAGGTCGCCACCACCACCGACACCGTGGCGCTGCTCCGTCTGAGCCGGGCGGGCGTCGAAGTGGGCGGAACCGTCCTCATCCGACAGTCCCGCGGCGCGAACCGCGCCCTCGCCGACATCTCCTGCCCGAGAGCACCGTCGTGGCCACCGTCATCCGCTCAGGCCGGCCTCACCCAGCGCGTCCCTGCTCCTGCTCCCCGGTGATGAGCTCCTGATCGCCTCCCATGCCGCGACCGAACGCGACATCAACGCCGCGTTGCAGTGGGTGCTTCGCCCTGCCGCCCACCGCGGGGGCCGCGCAGGGCCGAGCCGTCGCACCGCCAAGGCGTACTCGGCCTCGGGCACCGGTCACCGCGGCCGGTGGGTGTCGGGGGCGGGGCTTCGGCGTGGCCGGGCCGCGGCGGCCAGTGCGCGCGGGTGGGCCAGAGTGCGTGGGCCGGTGAGCATGTGCTGGACGAGGACGAAACGGCGGTACAGGTCCGGGTCGTGCGGGACCGCGCCGAGCAGCCGGTCCAGGTACCAGCGCGCCGCGCGGGCCACCGCGGGAGGCGGCGTGTCCTGCCAGCCCAGGTCGCCGCTGGTGGCGATGAGCCAGGGCAGCCGCACCGAGCGCGCGGCGCGGCGTTGGAAGACGCGGGCGGCGCCGTCGAGGCCGGCGCGGTCCCTCAGAACGTCGCGCAGCAGCAGCGCCTGGACCGCGGCGACCGTCATGCCCTGCCCGTAGACGGGGTTGAACGCACACAGCGCGTCCCCGAGGACGACGAGCCGGTCCGGCATGCCGGACCCCAGCCGGTCGTAGCGGTGGAAGCGGTTGGGCATGCGGGTGTACCGGCGCACGGGGGTCAGCGGTGTGCCCTCCCGCACGGCCGAAGCGATGCGGGGATTGTCCAGGCTCTCGGCGAACGCGGTGAACCCGGCGTCGTCCGTGGGCGGCAGGTCCCCGGCCGCGCCCATCAGGGACACCACCTGGCGGCCGCCGTCCACCGCGGCGACGCCGCCGCCCCGGCGGCGGACAGGCGCGTAGGTCATCTGGAGGGTGCACACCCAGTCCCGGGACACCGCGGGAGGGACGGCGTAGGTGCGGGAGGCGTAGGCGTACCGGGCGTCCACCACTTGGGCCCGCGGCGGCTGCCGACCCGCGGAGGCCAGCCACCGCGGGGTGCGCGAGCCGCGGCCGGTGGCGTCGACCACCAGGTCGGCGAGCAGGGCGTGCTCGGCATCGGCGTCCTTCGGGCGCACGCGCACACCCGTCACGCGGCCGTCTGCGGGGCCGAGGACCAGCCCCGTGACGGCCCGCTCGTGCAGGAACCGGACACCGGGGAGGGCCGCGACGTGCTCGCGCATGCGCTCCTCCAGCGCGGTGCGGGTGAACGACTGCGCGGGGACGCCGACCGGGCGGCGCGGCGTCCAGCCGGTGGGGAGGAGGACGGGGAAGTCCGCGCCGAAGTCGAACACGGGTGCCCCGGCCCGGTGAAGCCCGGCCCGCAGACCAGGGAAGAGCTGCTCCAGGATCTCGGCGCCGCGTGCCATCATGCCGTGCACGTGGTGGGCCTGAGGCGTGCCGGCGCGGGCCTGCCCCGCGGGCGCGGGCTCGTCGCGTTCCACCACGGCGACCCGCTCGAAGCAGTCCGCGAGCACGCGCGCCGCCAGCAGCCCGGCGAACCCGCCGCCGCACACCACCGCCTCCGCCGGGCGCCGCCGCGTCACGACGGCGCTCCGGCGCTGCGCAGGTGGCTGGGCCGGTCGTCGCCGACGGGATCGCCGTGGGCGGATACGGCGTTGAAGGCCAGGGCGTAGCCGAGGAAGAGCACGTTGAGCAGTCCGGCCACCGCCAGCAGGCGCACCGCGGACCGGCCGCGGCGCGGGGAGCCGCGCTCCACCGCGCTCAGCCCCTGCCCGTCGAGCCGGTACCGCACGGCACCGGCGATGCCCCACACGGTTCCCAGCAGCACGGCCTCGTACAGCGGGAACTGGTGCGCCGTGCCCGGCCACAGGGTCAGCCACCCGACGGTTCCCGGGTAGGCGATCAGCCCGGTCAGCAGCAGGACGGACTCGCAGACCAGGTCCAGCGCCGCCCCTGTGGCCACGGCCACCGCGACGAGCGCCCCGCCCGGCGCCCCCGGCCGCCATCGGGCGACGCGTCCCATGACCGCGCAGATCACCACGGCCGTCAGCAGGCCGAGTACCGGGAAGAGGGTGGAGGTCAGCAGCAGCGGCGCCGGAGTGCGGTCGTCGCCGCGGCCGACCCAGCCCGGGACGTGCGGGGCCCAGGAACTGACGTTGACCAGGTAGGAGCTGTAGAAGAAGCAACCGCGCAGCAGCACCGGCATGTGGTCCTGCCAGTAGACGAGCAGCCACCCGGCGAGCAGCAGGGCGTCGAACGCCGGCCGTCCCCGGCGGCGCGAGGCGCGCACCGCGTGCACGACGCATCCCGCGAACACCGCGGGCACCAGGAGCTGCAACGCCCACGCCCAGACCTTGGTGTCCGCGGGCACCGGGTCGGGCCCGGTGCCCACCGGCGCCGGGTCCCCGGTGAGCAGCCAGCGGGTGTACACGTACCCCTGGAGGACGACGAAGGCCGCACCGGCGGACGCCCACACGAGCGCCGGGCGGGACGGGTGGCGGACACGCAGCCGGGCGGCGACGGCCGTCATGGGCGGCCCCCTTCCCGTGACGGGAACGGCCGGGTCCCGGCCCCCGGCGGAGCCGGGGTCAGCCGGTCAGCGCCGGCCCGCACAGCAGCCAGCACCACAGGAAGCAGTACAACTGGTAGGTGACGGCGTCCTGCCGGGGCGTGCGCAGCAGCCACAACCGCCCCGTCACCAGCGCGCAGCCCGCGCCCGACGCGGCGAGCCACAGCAGGTCCACGGGCTCGGTGCCGACCCCGGGCAGCAACGCGGCGCCGGCCGGCACCAGCACGATCCCGCCGCCGGCCACCGCCCGTACCCGCTCCGGGCCCAGGAGCATGGGCAGGGTGCGCCTGCCCACCGCCGCGTCGCCGGGCAGGTCCCGCAGGTCCTCCACGAAGCCCACCATCCAGTAGGCGGTGCCCGCCAGCACCCACCACCCCCCGGCCGACGTCAACGGTCCCGCGATCTGCCAGGCGGCGGCCAGCAGAGCCAGCGCCCCGCCGACGATGGCGGGGTTCTTCACGAACCACCAGCGCATCAGGTTCTCGTAGGTGCGCACGCCCACGAGCACCACCCACAGCACCGTCCACGCGAGCACCCCCAGCAACTGGCCGGCGAGGAGGAACAGCAGCACCGACACCACCAGCCGGTGCGCGGTCCCGCGTACGGACACCAGCCCACTGGGCAGGGGACGGCCGGGCTTGTTGACCCGGTCCTCCGCGACGCCCGCGAGCTGGTTGGACAAGGTGTGCACCGACAGGAACAGCCAGAAGTACGCCAGACTCTCCAGCAGCACCACGGGCAGCTCGGCCGCGGGCAGCCGCAGGCCACGCCAGGCGGAGAACGCGAAGACCACGCCCGGCACAACCGCCGCCGGAAGGTCGACGACGTTGAAGCGCCAGCTCAGCACGGCCTCGTACCGGACACGCGCCGCGGCGGCCCGCAGCGCCCCGGCACACGGCCCACCGGCCCGCTCCTGTGCGTCCATCGGCCCCCCGAGGAGCTGCCGTCGGCCTCCGGAGAGCATCCCCGTCCAGACGCACGCTTATTCGGACAGCGGGCAGGTGAACGGCCTCCGGTCCGGGGAGGAGGCGGTCACGCAAGCCGTCCCGCAACCCAGGGACGCCGAACACGCAGCGGCTCGTCGGTGAGGGTACGGCAGGGCGTCGCGAGAGCCCACCGGACGGGACGCGGCTCCGGCCGACCGGTGTCAACGCTGTCCGGCCCATCAGCCGGTCTTGGCCTTGTGCCCCGAGCGGCCACGGTCGGGCGGGCGCAGACGGCGCCAGCCGCGCAGGCCGAAAATCGGAGCGTTCAGGTGCTTCACGTAGGGAGGCCGGTTCGCGGAGCGCGGCTCGTGGCGTGCACGCGCGGGAAGTCGACCAACCGGGAGGTGCGGGACATGAGGATGGCCGGAGAGACGGACAACGGCCGGTGGGGCAATCCGTACGCGGTGCAGTTCTCGTTCGCGATCGACAATCTTCGACTCTTCTACGGCCAGAACCTGAAAAGCAACTACTGGTTCATCCGGAACCTCTTCCCCGCGAGAGATGGGGGCGGAGACCGACAACGGACACTGGAACAACCCCTACGTCGTACGGGACGCGTAGGAAGAAACGCCACCGGCCGGCGGGGCGCCGACTACTCGATGCTCCCTCAGGGCGGTGTCCGAGCGCGTGCAAGTCCCGGTTCGCTACAAGGGGTGCATGACGGAACCCGGGGACCCTTTGCTAATCCACGCGATGTGGCGGGCGGTTGATCTCACCCGGGCCTACCTGTCCCAAGACCGTGATCAAATGACGCACTCTTCGATGAGCTGGGGGAGCCGTCCATGTCAGTGCGGCAGCTTGACGGGATGGGAGCACTTGCACCGCTGGGGACTGAGCTGGCGATGATGACGGCCGTACGCCGGGACGCCATGGGAGAGACGGGGCTCACCAAGGCGGTGGAGGGCCTGGTGCCGCTGGATCGCGTTCATGCCATCGCGATCTGCACTGCGGTCATGCTGCTGAGGTACGAGGAGATGGGATACCCCAGGCCCTCTCCGGCCCCTTGACCCGCACCGCAGGCTCCCATGTGACTGAGCGCTTCAGTTGGCCGGTCGAGTGCGAGGCTCGTGCGAACCCGGCACGATCCACGTCATCGCCTTGGGGCGGTCGACGTTCAGCCGAGGCGAGAAGGAACTTTGATCTCTGACTACCAGCGGCATCTGCGAGAGCAGTTTCTGTCCGTCCCTGTCGTCGCGCCGCCCGTCCCGTGGCACCCGGTCCCGAACGGGCTCATCCCTATCGGTGGCCTGCTCGGCATCGGCTTCGCTCTCGCTCCCGAAGATGGCCGCGACCTGGTCATGGTTGTCTCCGTCGACGGCCACGGGCTCTTCGACACCGTCATCGGCGAGAAGATCGCCAGGGACCGTGACCCTGACCCCGACGGCAGCACCCCGGATGCAGTGCCAGATCTCTCCTGCCCAGGGCTCGGCCCCATCGCCTCGACCCGAGTACGCATCGCGGGACTCCTCGGAGGCGGCCTGCACACCACCACCGAGGACGGCTGGACTGTGGAGGTGGTCAGCCCCGAGTGGCCGCACGACCGCGTCCTGCTGTCCGCAGACGGAGGCATGCCCCACAACGGACCGCATGGCGAGAGCTGGTGGCACATCTTCGACTCCAACTACTCCGAACTGCGAGCTGCCGGTTTCTCGCCGTCCGGACGCACCCTCGCCGTCGCCACCAGCAGCGATCTAACCGTCTGGCCCCGGGCGCGAGGAGCGATCGGTTCTCCTTTAGGTCGAGTGAAGGCTGGCCGAGAATACAAGGTCTACGGGCTCGGCAGCGGGGCCGGCTGTCGCGGGCGCCTGGTGCGTGGCCTGCCGGCGATGCGGTGTTGCGGTCGGGCCGGTGCTGCCGGGAAGGCGGCCCGCGCCCGGCCGGCTCGCCCGAGTATCGGGCGAGCCGGCCGGGCCCTTGGTGTGTCGTGGCGCCGGTCGGCGGGCCTGCGGGTCGGCATCCCGGTCGGAGTCGTCACGCAAGCCGGGGAGAAGACAGGCCTGGTCGGTTCCTTGCCGGTCAGTGGGCGACGAGCCCCTGGCTCTGGGCGTTGAACTTGAGGTAGTACTGGGTGTTGTCCCTCACGTTGGAAGCGGCCACCGTCCAGACCCAGGAGTGGGCCGTCCGCCAGCCGTTGCATACCCCGGTGGTCCTGAAGCAGACCTGGACGTCGACCGCCCTGGTCGGCTTGATGTTGATGTCGGAGCAGGACGACGTGGTCACAGCCCACCCGGAAGACGGCCACTCGTTGAGGCTGTCCGAAGCGTAGGCGACGGTGTTGTCGTAGCAGGCCTGGATGGCGGCGGGCGCCGCGGCGGCCGGCGGCGCGGCCACGGCGGTCAGTCCTCCGGCTGCCAGAGCGGCGGCCATCAGCAACCGGGTGGTGCGTAAGTGTGTACGCATGCTGCTTCCTCCTCTGGTTCGCGGAACCACGGCAGGGTCCGCGGCCTTGAAGGTAAGCTGCGGCCGCCAGGACCGGTCCCGTTGCCGCAGCGGGACCGTGGGCAAACGAGGTGTGTGGCGTCAGCGGCGGGTCCCGGCGGTCTTCCAGGTCGCGCGGACCCGGTCGCAGGCCTCCCCCCGGTGGCCCGGTCGGTGCTCCTGGACCTGAGTCGGCGGTCAGCTTCGTTCGGCGGGCAGTGTCACCGAGAGCCTGCCGTCCTCGGTCATGCCGTGGATACCGATGCGTTCCTGGTCGAAACGGTCCCAGTCGCAGCGGATCCGGATGACCTTGTGCGGCGGGAGGTCGGCGATGTCAAGGCTGGTGGTGAAGTCGCCCGCGTCAGTCAGGAGCCGGAGCGCTTCGCGGGCGTCGTGGGGATCGCCCTGGATGAGCCGGGCGAGCCGGTCCAGGCTGGTCACCAATTCCTGGCGGCGCTGCCCGTCCGGCTCGAACAGTGCGATGATCCGGCTGGAGTCGCGTTCGTATGCGCTGTCGATCCGCAGCTGCCTTTGGATGGCGGCCTCTTCCGCGTCGAGAGGGAACACCTCTGCGGGCACAGGCGGGGGAAGCTTGGGGTACAGGCGCGGCACACCGGCTTCGTCGGTCACCTCGAAGAGGACACCCGCCGCCACGAGCAGCTCCAGCACGTCGGTGTGGGTGCGAAGCGGCGGCCGCCCGTAGTGTGCTGCGTAGCGCTCAGCGGCCTCACGGTGCGCCAGTCGCTGGGCGCGCTCGTCTTCGTCGAGTGAGGCGGCATCCTCCCAGCATGAGGATTGCAGGTCGCCTTCCGGGTTGTCGGCGTCGCGGACCACGCGCTTCAGTTCCTCCCGCGTGGCTCCGTTCTCCTCAAGTCCCACGCCCAGGGGCAGGAACGCGAGCGAGTACGGCCGCATCCGCGCCCATCCGCCCCGCATGACCTGGCGGAGGTAGTGCTCGCGATCCTGCTCTGTCCAGCTCTTCGGCAGCTCCAAGGCGGCCATGGCTTCCTCCCTCGTGCAGGGGTTGTGGTGCTGCGCGCGTCCCGTTCAACGACCGGTCTCGCACATGGGTGCGGTGCCTGGCCGCGCGCCACCTCAGCACGCCTCCGCTTCGGCCGCGAGCTGCTGGATGCGGTGGCGGGCGCCCACGGTCCGGGTGGGCAGCGCGGGCCGGTCGCACGACTTGCCGGCCCAGCCCACGCACCGCCGCGGTTCGGGCTGCGGCGTCCCAGGCGGGGCGGGGCGGTCTGCATCCAGGTTCGGGGCCGGGACCGCCACCGCGGCCGGGGCGGGGCCGGAACGGTGGTCCAGGGGTGTGCGGTGCGGCGGCTGCGCAGTTGCTCCAGGCGCTCCTCGAGGAGGTTCTGCGCGGCGCGAGTCCGGGCGTCGGCGGCGACCTGGTGGGCGGCGGCACGGGCGGTCTCCCCCTCGGGGTGCCAGCGGTGGCGGCGCTCGCGGAGTTCCGCCGCGCGCGCCATGTGCGCTTCGGTGTTTGCCTGGGGTGTGCGGGCCAGCGCCGCGAGGGCGGAGCGCCGATAGTCCTGGGCGGCTTCGTGCACGGCCTGGTAAGCGGCGGATTCCAGCACGACGTGGAGCTGTGGGTCGGCGGCGTCAGGGCTCGCCGCGTCCAGCAGTCGGCGGCGGGCGGCGTCGGAGGCGCGATCCAGGTCGGCCCAGGCCTTCGCGGGCACCTTGTGCTTGCGCAAGATAGAGACGGCTTCCTCATGGAGGACGACGTGCTCGTCCATAGCCCACTCGGTCTCGCGCCGCAGGCTGCTCCGTTGCGGTACGCGCGGCCGGGTCGGTGCCGGGCAGGGCCGCGTCGATCTCTGCTAACTGATGGTTTCAGAGTGAGCCACGGTCGTCTGAACTGGTGGAGCCAGGCCAGGCCCGCTCGACGACCCAGTGGGTCTCGTGTGGTCATGGACCGCCTTGGTCGTCGGCGGTGAGCCGCTGTTCCAGGTGGCTGAGCAGGTGGGTGCATTTCCGGACCGTGTCGAGGTCGTCGCCCAGGATATCGGCGAGCTGCTGTGCCCAGGCGGCGCGCAGCACCCGGAGGTTGGCCGCCGCTCGCTCGGTCGGGTACACGGCGATGCCGCGGCCGTTGGTGGCGGCGCGGGAAACCATCCCCTTGCCCTCGAGGCTGCGCAGCGCCGTGCTGACGTTGGTGCGCTGTAGCCGGGCGCGGCGGGCGATCTCGCTCGGCGCGGCCCCGGGGTACAGGTCGACGACCCGCATCACCTGCCGCTCGGTTTCGGTCAGCGTCACCACCTGCGGGCCTTCCGGAGTCCGGGCACGCACCAGCCGGCCGACGTTGAGGATCAGGTCGGCGAGGTCGGCGAGCGGGCCACCGGCGTCCGCGCCGACGGCGTCTTTTGTGTCGCGGGGCATGGCACCACTCTACTGAGTTATGCCACCATAATTATATGTCCATAACTCATGGTGATGCTCAAGATCGACAGACGGTCGCCACGGCGGAGAGCACCGACGTCCCGAAGCCGGTGAAACTGGGGCGCCGGGCGCGGCTTGCCCTGCTGCTCGGCTCGCTGAGCGCCTTCGGCGCGCTCACGATCGACATGTACCTACCCGCCATGCCGAGCATGGCCCACCATCTGCACACCAGCGCGCCGATGGTTCAGATGACCCTCACGGCATTCGTCGTCGGCCTGGCCCTCTTCCAAGTGATCTTCGGTCCACTGTCGGACGCATGGGGCCGGCGCCGCCCGCTGCTTGCCGGTATGGCGCTGTACCTGGCGGGGTCGCTGTGGTGCGCGCTGGCGCCCACCGTCGGCCACCTGATCGCCGGCCGGATACTGCAGTCGCTGGGTGCGGCCGCGGGCACGGTCCTGGCGCGGGCCATCGTGCGGGACCTGTTCTCCGGCACCGCCATGACCCGGTTCTTCTCCACCCTCATGGTCGTCAACGGCGTCGCCCCGGTCGTGGCGCCCGTCATCGGCGGCCAACTGCTGACGCTCACCACTTGGCGCGCGGTGTTCCTGGTGCTCGCCGCCGTCGGCGCCGTCCTGCTGCTCGCGGTCGTCTTCGCGCTGCCCGAGTCGCTGCCGGACGCCAAGCGGGCGCCGGCCCACCTGCGCGCGACGCTGCGGACCTTCCGGACACTGGTCACCGACCTCCACTACCTGCGGTACGTACTCGCCGCGGCACTGATGTTCGCCGCCGTGTTCGCTTACATCTCCGGATCGTCGTTCGTCCTGCAAGACGCCTATGGGCTCACGGCCCAGCAGTTCAGCCTCGTCTTCGGCCTCAACGGGCTGGGCATCGTGCTGCTCGGGCAGGTCAGCGGCTGGCTCGTCGGCCGCGCCGCCGACGAGCACACCCTGCTGCGCGTCAGTCTGACCGTGGCAACCCTCGGCTCCGCCGGCGTCCTGACCTGCGCCGTGCTAGGCCTCCCGCTACCGCTGCTGCTGACCTGCCTTTTCCTGGTGGTGTCCATGCTCGGCATCGTGCTGGCCAACGCCACATCCCTGGCACTGAGCGGCCACGGCTCCGCCGCCGGAGCCGCTTCCTCCCTGCAAGGACTACTCCAATTCCTCGTCGGCGGCCTCGCCGCCTCCGCCATGAGCCTGCCCGGCCAGGTCACCGCAGTCACCATGGGCACCACCATGGCCATCTGCGCCGCAGCCGCGCTGACCGTTCTCAATACCCGCCGTACATGAAAATACATGCTCATTTCCGGAGTTCCGGGCCGGATGTCGGCGCGTTCGGGACCAACGAGCGCGTGCTGATCTCGACATTCGTGAGTTCCGGTGCCGCCGGGATCAGCACGGACAGCCAACTGATCATTTCAGGATGAGGCACGTAGGCGGCGGAGTCGAGGCCGGGCGAGGGAGCCGTAGACGGCGCCTGGTCGCGCGGCCACGATCACCCCCTGCTCACGTCCCACTCTCCGACCCGGGCGCTCACGCCACATGTCCGCGTAGGCCAAACGGGTGAACCGAACGAGCGGCAGACATTCGGGTCCCGGGTGGTGGGGCCGGGGTGGTGCTCCCCGAGTCCTGTCGTCCATGAGAGAGATGGACGTTGCTCACCTGAGGTCCGGGACCACCGCGCGGTACGGCCCCGCCGTGCGTGCGTCATGCCGCAGTCGGCTCTGCCTCCGCCCGTGACGCTCCCGCGTGGATGCGACCTCGGTGGACGAGCCGTCCGGTCCTCATCCAGGACCCGGCCCCCGCGCCCCTCTCCTTCCGGCCCCGGTCGCCGCGTGGTGCTTACCATACGCGCCCCCGTTCACCGCGCCTGCGAGAAGCACCCATGACCGACACCATCGCGCCGCGCCCAAAGTTTCATTGACCCGCTCGAACCTGTCATTCCAGTGGCCGGACGGCACCACCGTCCTCGACGGGCACTCCCTCACCGCCAGGCCGGGGCCGCACCGGCCTGGTCGCGCCACCGGCACCGGCAAGTCCACCCTGCTGTGCCTGTTCGCCGGCCGACTGCGGACCACCCGGGGAGTCTGTGGGCGTCGGCGGCAGCCGTTGGACATCGCTCCGCACCCCGGAAATTGCATCAGCCATACGATCGAAGCCGACGCGGGGTGCGGCGTCGGTTTGAGTTGTCTTTCCGACGGATGAGAGCTTGCATCTTGCGACCTGAAGCACACTTTCCGGCTGTTCAAGCAGACCCTGGGCTGGGACGAAGCCCTGGCTGCGGGAGCCGGAAGCGGCAGACCGCTGGACGTGGCTGATCGTCGCTGCCTGCGCCCAGTCGGCTCAGGCTCGCCCGCCCGCTGGCGAGGACTTGCGGCACCCATGGGAGAAGCCAGCCCCACCAATCCGGCTTACCCCCGCCCGGATCCGCCGGACGTTTCATGACCTCCCCCACACATGCCCTGTCCCGCCGGAGCACCGAAACCCCACCGGCCCGCCCCGCCCGAACGGCCACCCGGCACAAGGAACAGAAGCCGAGCACCCCGCTACGGCGTGGGCGAAACCGTCCGACGCGAGACGACACTCATCGCCCCGCAACGGTCGAAGGGTTCAACAACGCGCCAGGGGGAGTGCGCCGCAGGCGGCGGCCTCGACCAGGCCGGCCGAGCCCGGAGGCGGTGGCGTAGGTGAGGGTGGATCGGTGGGGGCTGGGGGTGCCCGTGGTGCCGCCCGTTCGTGAGATCAGGGCGATGGCGAGGAGGGCCAGCGGCGCGCCCAGCCAGGCGGTCGGGTCCAGGTGTTCGCCCGTGGCCAGGCCGTGGGCCAGGGGGAGGGCGGCGACGAGGACGGCCGTCAGGGGGGCCGCGGTGGTCATGGGCCCCCGGGCCAGGGCCGCGTAGAGGCACAGGTTGCCCGCGGCCGTGCACAGTCCGGCCGCCGCCCCTGTGACGAGGTGTGACGTGCGAGGCTGGCCGGCGGCCGCGGGCAGGCAGGCCGCCAGGAGGAGCGCGGCGACGCCCTGTGCGGCGAGCAGGACGGGCGCGGGGCGGTTCCGGCGGGCGGCGAGTCCGCCGGCGAAGTCGGAGGTGCCGTAGCACAGGGCGGCCCCGAGGGCGCAGAGCACCGCCATCTCGGGTGTCCTTTCCGTATCGGGTGGGGCTGTGTCGCGTGAGCCCCGCGCGGACCGGCCGGTCGAGCGACGGCCTCCTGACCGTGATCACCGCCCGCGACGTCCGGAGGTCCGCGCCGGCGCGAAACCGTCAACCACTGCCTCCCGGCACGGGCGCCGGGGTCGGCCCGCAGCCGCTGGAGATCCACCGCCAGCACGCTCCACGGATCGAGGCCCGCCCCGGGCGGCCAGCCCGCCGACGCGCTCACTGACGGCGAACGCCTCGACGCGGCGGCCCGTCCGCAGCAGCTCCTCGGTGAGCGGGAAGCCGGCGATGCACGCCGGTGAGAGCGCGCCCTGGGCCTGGGACTCCGCCATGGCGCGGCGCAGCGGCTCAAGCCCGCCCGCGGGGACCGGTCCCCGCGCAGACGTCGGGATCTCCTTGTCGTCGGCACGTCCCATGCCACGTCAACGCGCCGCCGCCGCACGGGCGTTCCCCGTCGTACTGCCGCGCGCAGGAGCCGCCGGTGTCGGTGAACCAGTACAGCGAGACATGGGTCAGGAACCGCTCGAGGGGCGCGCTGCTGTCCGCCACGGCCCTGCCCATCAGCTCGTTCAGGCCAGACCGACCGACGAGGGAGTCCGCGAGCGCGTACGACGGGGTCTGCGGTGCGGAC
Organism: Streptomyces capparidis; assembly: GCF_054782095.1. Lineage (NCBI taxonomy): Bacteria > Bacillati > Actinomycetota > Actinomycetes > Kitasatosporales > Streptomycetaceae > Streptomyces > Streptomyces capparidis. The sequence goes on from NZ_BAAGTD010000004.1 coordinate 229,150, forward strand.
TCCCTCCGACCAGCCGGACCAGTGGGGCGCCCGCTCCCGGCCCTCCAGAAGGGCCCGGAGCGCTACGAGTCGATCACCGTCAGCGCCAACCGTGCCCACGCGGGGCCACGGCGGACCAGAACCCACCGGGCGTTTCCGCGTCATGGCGGCACGAGGGACTCCCCCCGCCGGGGGAGGACGAAGATGGGCCGCACCGGCGATGTCCGGTGCGGTCGCCGTGCTGATCACCGAGGGCATGCGTTCATCCATCGCGTTCTTCGCCGCTCCACTCCTGATAGTGACCTACGGGGGCATCCGTGCCCTCGACAACGTGGACGGGCAGCGCGGACCGGGTCCCGCGTGGACGACCGGCCACCTGGCCTTCCTCATCGCCCTGCTGCTGTTCGTCCCGGTGCTGTGGGAGATACGACGGCTGGCGGGGCCGGGCGCCTTTGCCGCGAGCACCGTCACCGTCGCGTACGCCGGCGTCGTCTGCTCCCTGATTCAGGTCTCCGTCGACCTCTTCATCGGTATGTCGGCGGCCGACCACGACGACATGCGGCGCAAATTCACCGACATCCACGACCTGCCCGGAATGGACATCGCCGTCTACGAGGTGGGACCCGCGCTGTTCTTCCTCGGGCTGCTGGTCCTGGTCTGTCGTCTCGCGGTGGCTCGTGCGGTCCCGGCCTGGCGGGCAGGGGCCGTGGTCCTCGCGGTGCTGATCGCCCCGCTGAGCCTTGACCTGCTGCCCGCTGTCGGCGCACTGCTGCTCGTCGGCCTCGCCCCGTTCCCTCGCCGGTCCGGCCCTGCCGTCGACGTGCGCTCCTGAGGCGCCGCCGGAGTGGAACAATCCCCGCGCCCGCTGCTGGTTCCTGCTTTCGCCCGGGCGTCAGCCGACCCGTGTCACGGCGGCGTGCAGTTCGCGGACGCCGGGGGTGCGCGGGTGCCGCTGGGCCAGTTCCCGGACGATGCCGCGGATGGCGGGCCGGTCCCGGACTTCCGCGGAGCTGACGCGGTGGGCGGACAGCAGGGCGCGGGCGGTCCGCTCGGGACGCTGCCAGGCCCACCAAACGCGTGCCATGTCCGTGTGCATGCGCGCGCGCCGTTCGGGTGTGGGGAACTGGCCGGCGCGCAGGTCCTTCCCGACTTCCAGCGCCGCCCCCGCGTCACCCAGCGCCCAGTGCACGCCGACGGCGTACAGGTCGACGGCGGCGGGGGAAACGGGGAACAGGCGGCCTGCCGGGACGGTGGGCGGCAGACGGCGGGCGGCGCGGCGGGCTTCTTCGGCCATGGCCAGGGCGTCGGTGCGCCGTCCGTTGCGGGCGGCGGTGTAGGCAAGGGTGCACAGCATCTGCGCGTACGCGGCGGCCGCGGCGTCGGTGCGCAGCCCAGTGGCCTCCACGTCGGCGGCGGCCGCGGTCATCAGGCGCTGCGCGGCGGCGCCCTGGTCTTGGTGGCGCAGCACAATCGCCGGCTCCCGCGCGGCGGCGGCCGCGGCGAGCGGGGAGCTGGAGATCTCGGCCCAGGTGCGGGCGCGGTCCGCGGTGAGCCGGGCACGGTCGTAACTGCCCGTCTTGCTCAGCAGAGCGGAGGCAAGGCTGTAGATGGTGGAGAGCTGGGCCTGGTCCAGGCTGCGGCGGGAGGCGGCGGCGTGGTGCGCGTCCGCGATCAGGCCGGGCAGCACGGCGAGCAACCGCTGGTGCGCGCCCTCGTCGTACAACGCGCGGGCCGCGGCCAGGCGGACGTCCAGCGGCCCGGTGCCGCGTGTCGGCGCGGGGGTGGCGGCCAGGGCCTCGTCCAGGCTCGTCAGCGCGGCGGCCGGTGCGGCCGCCGTGGCGGTGAGCAGCGTACGGCGGCGCATGGAGTCCTCCTCGACGTCACGCGGACTGCCCGCCACTGTAGTGGCGGCCGAGCCGGAGGAGGGCGGTGGCGCCATGGATGTCACCAGCACGTGCCGCGGCACACCCACCTCCAGCGCGGCGCGGTGCACCAGCGCCAGGTCGACGATGCGCGTGCGCCGCTCCAGCCGGGAGACCGTGGCCGGTGAACAGCCCAGCCGTTCCCCCAGCGCGGCCAGCGTCCACGCCCGGTGCTCACGGCCGAGCCGGATCAACGCGCCGGGCCGCCGCTGGGCGGCTAACTCACGCGCCTTGGGAGTGTTCCATAGCGAGTCAACGGGCACAGGCCCCTTCCCCATGCCGCGCAATCAGACATTCCACCGTACGAGGGGCCGCACGGTGCGTCGAGACGGCTTGCACGACCTGCAAACGCCTTGCGCACAAGGACAGCCGATCACCACCGGCCCGGGCGGCGCGCTGTGCTGGACCCACCGCCCCGATCCGCGGGGCACGGGCCCTTGGGAGGCACCATGGCAACCGCAACCGCACCCATCACGCCACAGGTCCCCGACCTGGCGGCGGGCCCGCTCCGGTCCGTGCGCGAGGTCGTGCCGGCCGAGCTGTGGGACAAGCAGGTGGCGCTGCTGAAGCGCGACTACCCCTACGACTCGGTGATGGCCGCCCGCGTCCTGGGCCAGGGCTACGCCTACCTGCTGACCGCCATGGCCCATCGCGGCGAGAAGCTCGGGCTGGCGCCCAGCACCCTCGTCGACATCGGCGTCCACACGATCATCCTCGACACCGTGGCGTACGCGCAGCTGTGCGACCGCTTCAACGCCGGGCACTTCCTGCACCACGTGCCCGAGGTCGCGTTCAAGCACGACGGCTCCGTGATGGCCACCGCCCACCGGATCGCCGCCGACGGCTGGGAGGTCGACCTGCCGCTGTGGACCGACGCCGCCGACTGCGGCCCCTGCCACCCCGGCAACGACTCCCACTGACCACCCCCGAACACCGCGCTGCGGGTGTCCCAGCCCACCGGCCGGGACACCCGCAGCGCCCGGGTGAGATTCTGCGGAACCCGCCCACCGCCCCCTGACGCCTCGCCAGGATGGGGCGGGTGACCATCACCCCAGACCTCTGGCACCACTACGGCCGCGCCCGCGCCAAGACCGACCGGGCCGCCCCCGCAGCCTTCCACTGGATCTGGAGCCAGGACGGCGGACCGGGCCCGCGGGCACTGGGCGACCTCACCGGCAGGAACGTCGCCGACCTCGGCGCCGGCGCCGCCCGCCACGCCGCCCATCTGGCAACCCACCACCACCCCGCCCGTATCGACGCCGTCGACGCCTCACCCGCCCAGCACGCCATGGCCACCGACCTGTACGCCCACCTCACCCCCGCCTGCGCCTGATCCACGCCGACGCGACCACCCACCTGCGCACAACCCCCCACACCTACGACGTCCTCTACAGCGTCTTCGGCGCCATCGACTTCACCGACCCCCGCGAACTGCTCCCCGCCGCGGCCACCGCGCTGCGCCCCGGCGGACGCCTGGTCTTCTCCACCCTCGCCCGCCACCTCAGCGGTGCCCCCGCCCACACCGACATCGTCCACACCGATATCCCGGCGAAGTCTCCGGACGGGGAGCCGGCCACCATGCGCCGCTGGGTCCTCGCCGAGCACGTGTGGACCAAGCTGCTCGACGAGGCCGGGCTGACCCGCATCACCACCGAGGTGCTGCCCGCCCGCGGCGACGGACCACACGCCGCCGACACGCTGCTGGTGACCGGCTTCCGCCAGACCTGAGCCGCCAGCCCGGCTCGCGCGTGCGGTCGCTGCCCGATGCCGGGCCGCCGGGCCGGGTATGTCCCCAGCCCGCTCCGCCCGTGCACCCTGCCGGCTGCGCCCTTCGCCTTGCGCCTGGCCGCTCGTCCCCAGCGCCCGCACTGCCGCCCCCCGCCGTGCCCTCGGTGCCTGGGCCGCCCCCCGCCGAGCCGACCGGACAGTCCGCTCCCACACCCGTGCGGGCCCCCGCCGTCGCTGTGCCCGGCTGCGCTCCACCCCCACCCGGGGCCCGGAGCCGCGTGGGGCCGCACAGGCTTGCGCCCTGTCCGTCGGAGTGCCGCTCACCTTGCCTGCGCGGTCGGCTGGGAGGGCGGACTGGCGGCCGCACGGCCCTGCGCGGACGCGCGGCCTCGGCATGCGGCCCGGCCTGGCGCCTGCGCTGCACCCGTCCCTGCTCCGCCTAGTTTCGATCCTGCCCGCTTGCACCACCGCCTCGTGCTGCCCGCCGCCGACGCGGTTCCGGCGGGTGGTGCGCAACCTGCCGGGGTGGCCGGACGAGGCGTGCGGATGGCGCCGGACCGGGTACCGCTGCACGGTGCGCTGGAAGACGCCCAGACGGGCCGCCAGACCCCGGGCCCGGTGGCCGGTGCCCTGACGGATGCCATGCTGAAGGTGCTGTGGCCGGACCAGTCCGAGAAGGGCTGGGAGGACATGAAGGACAAGGTCGCCGAACTGGTCGGCCAAGTCCTTCCTCCACCCGCTCCTCTCCACTCATCACGAATCGATCGGGGCGCGGTGTCGCCGCCCGGCGAGGGCTGCCTGATCTGTGTCCACAGGTCGCCGGTGCAGCCTGCCGGGCATGAGCGAACGCAACGAGCAGCACATAGCCCCGCCCCGGCGGCGCGGCCCGGTCCAGGAGGGCCTGGAGCAGGCGGAGCGGGGGGCCTTCACCCGGTCGTGCCGAAGACCGCCCGGGCCCAGGTGCGGTTCCTGCTGGGCCGCGCGCGGGCCTCCACGAAGGCGCTGGCGGCCCGTCTGGGCGTCTCGCAGCGCACCGTGCAGCGCTACCCGCTCCGGGACCATCCGCACGCCCCGCCCGGCCGTGCGCCAGGCCCTCGAGGAGGAGGCCGCCTCGCAGTGGCAGCCGCGGGTGCGCGCCCAAGCGCTGAGCGAGCGGGCTGCGACCGGGCTGGTGATCTCCACCCGGGCCCGGTTCGGCTTCACCTCCTCCCGCGGCTCCACCGACGATCCCGAGGCATGGGCGAGCACGACGAGGACCGCGGCGATGTCGCCGCTCCGGCGCGGCCGCCGCTGGATGCCGCCCGGGCCCGTGCGATGACGGCCGGGTTGCGCGAGGCGATGGACGACGTCCGGCGCTCCGTGGCGGTGCTCGCCTGCGATGTGCCGGTTTCGTGTCAGTGAATGGGTGGCAGTGACGGCAAGTCAGGCCGGGGTGTTTTCGCTGATCAGGTACTGAGGAAAAGCGAGGTCACTGACGTGTGGTGGTGTATGTCGGAGATGGCGCTGTCACGGGGTGGCACACCCTGCCCTGTTCCGCTGTCGGGGGATCGGCACTTCTCACCATGGAAGGCGGGAAAGATTGCAAAACGGTGGGACCCCGCAGGGGCATCAGCGATTGCCCAGGCTCGGGTCTCCGCCGGCCCTGGGCACACAGGCCAGGACTAGAGCGTAGGCAATACCGCCTTTGCCACCGGCCAGCTGGTGTTCGCCGCTGCCGCGGCCTTCAGCGCGTCAACGTTGATGGCCGGTTCCGGGTTCGGCGAGGTACGCCTGGAATCGAAGGCGGAAGCGCCGTTGTAGGCGGCGCAGGTGATTTGTTCCTCGACGATGGGCCGGACCGGGCCAGGCTCACTGACGACTACCCGCGTACACACCGGTTCCAGCTTGGTCAGCACCGAGTTGTTGGCGCTGCGCAAAGTGGTCTTCAGCCCGGCGGTGTCGAAGCCGGCACGCGCCCGGGCAAGCAGCGCGATCGGCCCCACCGCATTGACGGCGAAGCCGAGCTGATCCACCGCTCCCTTGTCGGAGACGGCGCCGAGAAGACTGTCGGCCAGGGTCACACAGCCGGTGGTGTCGCGGGCGAACGCCTGGAGCGTATCCGGCGTGAAGAGCCTGATGTCGGCGACGTCGATGACCGCCTGGCGGGCGCAGGAGCGTACCTCCGCCGTGGCGACCCGGTCGATGTGGGCGAGGATCTCCGTCTTCGCCGAGTCGATCGCAGTCAGAATCCGCTGCGTTGCCTCCTCCAACGTCAGACCGCCCCCGGCCAACTGCTGGTAGGCGGCGTACGCCGCCTGTGCGATTGCGGCGTAGTCGATGGCTTGTACCGATGGTGCCGCTCCCGGCGCCGTCACGGACTGCGTCGATCGCTCCGCTGCCGATGCGGCTTGTGCTGTCTGTGCGCCTAAGGAAACCGTTACGGCAGTGGCCAGCACCGCCCCCGTGACTCTGCGTGCCCATCGCGAACTCATCGCGCTCCCCTCACGAAAGTCCAATGATGAATTCGTTTGGTGCTGATCCGTATCACGGGCCCATGTCTCGAAGGTCATGTCCTGAGATGAACATTTCAGACCAGAACCGCGGCAGTCAACGTGATTCCGCGCCAAAAAGACCCGGGCGCGGCCCGTCGACTTGTCACTTCTCACATGGCCAGGTTGTCGTGCTGCACGGCCGTTTCCCGCCGGGCACCCGCAGTCTGCGCGGGGGGCGTTGCGCATCCGGCGCCGAGGTACGGGCCGCCCGCGCAGCCGGCCGGACCGGGTGCGCGGCGACAAGGCGTACTCCAGCCGGGACAACCGCGCCTACCTGCGGCGACGCGGGATCAAGGCCACTATTGCGCAGCCCGGAGATCAGCGGGCCCACCGCGAACGCCGGGGACGAGCCGGTGGCCGGCCCCCGGCCTTCGACAAGGCACAGTACCGCCGCCGCAACGCGGTCGAGCGGTGCGTGAACAAGTGGAAGCAGTTCCGCGCGGTGGCCACCCGCTACGACAAGCGCGACTACATCTTCAACGGCACCTTGACCGTCACTGCGGTCGTCATCTGGCTTCGCGCCACTGTCCAAGAGCCATCAGAAACGGCCCAGCTCCACGGTGGTGCCGGTGGCCGCGGACAGGTACCGGGCCAACAACGCGGCCTGACGGCTACGGCTCATGCGCGTCCTCCCCTTCTCCCCGTGCCGTGGTTGAGCGACTCCAGACGAAGGCTGACCAGCCGCAGGGAGGGAACCCACCGCGGACCTCCGGAGCGTCGGCCCGATCTCCCTGGACCGTGCGGTAGGCGTCGACTGCCGCGTCCACGGCCGTCCGCCGCTCGCGCGGCCAACCCACGAGTGGCCCGTCCCCGGTGTTGACCGACTCCAGCAGGGCGACCGTCATCGCCTCCAGCGCGGCGGGCGGCAGATGCGTGTGGAAGACGCCGTCCCGCTGCCCCCGCTCCAGGATGGCCGCGGCCTCGGCGCGGGCCGGCGAGAGGATCTCGGCCACCCGCTCCGCGCCGAGGTCGCGCCGGGCCAGCGCCAGCAGCATCCGGTAGCGGTCCCCCACGGGCCACATCGCCAGCGTGAAGTGCGCGAGCGCCCGCTCGGGCGGCTCGCTGCGCCCCGCCTCGACCTCGAGCGTGCCGCGGAGGACCTCGGAGGCCTCCTCGGCGAGCGCCTCCAGCAGCGCGGCCCGCCCGGGGAAGTGGCCGAAGAGGGTGCGCCGCACGACGCCGACGGCCCGCGCCAGCTCCTCCAGGGTGATGTCCGGGTTGCGCCCGAGCTCCCGGCGGGCCGTGGCCAGGATGCGCGCCCGGTTGGACCGGGCGTTGCGCCGCAACGGCTCGCGGGCGACGGGCTTGGCCACGGGGAACCTCGGCGGATCGGTACGCAGGGCGGCGACGGCGACCATTCTGGCACGGACGCCCGAAGCGGTGCGGTGCGCACGCGCACCGCACCGCCCCGCCCGCGGCCGGGCTCCTACTCGCCCCAGATCTTGCGGTAGGCCTGGCGGTAGCCCTCGGAGTCCCAGGACAACGCGCCCCCGCTGTTGGCGGCGGTCGCGATGTGCACGGGGGCGACGTATCCGCTGGCCGGCTCGCCGGAGAAGGCGCGGTTGAACTCGTCGACGATCTGCCAGCCCTGCTCCGACAGGGGCTCGGGCACGGTCGCGGCCTGGAACTCCCTGCCGTTGATGCGCTCGAACGCCGACGGGTCGCCGTCGCCCGCGCCGATGTTGAACGGGGCGTCGGCGCCCTTCCTGCCCGCGGCACGCAGCGCGCTCGCGGCATGGTCGAAGTACAGGTCGTTGATGGCCGCGGAGTGGGTCCACTCGCTGCCGAACCGCTTCAGCAGGGAGGTGACCTCCTTGAGGGTGCGGCTGTTGGCCTCGGGGATGGGGATGTCCTCGTAGCTCAGCAGCCTGACGTCGGAGCAGGTGTCGAGCCGCTGCTTGATCAGGTCCGACTTGCGCTTCGCGAAGGGGATCGAGGCGTCGGTGAACAGCACGACGCCCGCGCGGCCGTCCGACCGGGCGATGATCCAGTCGGCGCTGATCCTGGCGACGTCCTCGACCCGGGTGGTGATGTTGGTGAAGAGCCGCGGGTCCTGGCTGGGGCCGGGTGCGGCGACGGCGTGCCAGCCGATCAGCGGGATGCCGGCGGCCTCCGCCCGCCGGACCTGCTCGGCGGCGGACCCGGGGTCGAAGCCGGCGATGACGATGCCGGCGGGCTCGAGGGCGAGGGCCTTGTCGAAGGCGGTCCTGATGCCGTCGGGCGTGCCTTGGCCGTTGACGACCTCGACCTGCCAGCCGACGATCCCGGCGGCCTCCTGCACGCCCTTGGCGACGCCCGAGACACCGGGGTTGGTCATGGTCTGCGCGACGTAGGCGATGGTCCTGCCGGGGACGGCCTTCGGTCCCGTGGTGGGGCCGGTCCAGGGGGCGGCGGCGGCCTCGGCCTTCCTGACGGCCCGTTCGGCTTTCGCGAGGGCGGTGGGGCAGCCGGGTTCGCCGGCGTCGGGGGTGGTCTTGGTGGTGGACGCATCGCTCTCGCAGCCGGCGACGGCGGTGGCGGCCACGGCCACCAGGAGCGCGGCGGCCGACACGGCCGCCCTGCGGGTCGGGTGCACGGGGTCTCCTCACGGGGCGGGATGAGGATGCGGGGGGCGGAGAGGGATGCGGGCTGGACGGGGGAGAGGGGGCGGGGCCGGCGGTTTTGGGGCGCGCGCCTGCGGCGCGGCGGTGTCCCGAGTGGTGGCCGGAGCCTGCCGCGGAGGGAATGTAGCAGGGAGCGGGCGGAGGCGGCGCCGGGCGCGGGCCCGCGCGAAAAGGTCGTGAACTGTTGTCGGCCGGTGTCTTGTAACCGGTCGTGTACACGGTAGTCTCCGCAGGCACGACCGATCCGGTCACGTGGCGCGATTCATTCGCTCGCCGCGGGACGAGGTGGGAGGGTGTCCTCTGCCCGGTCGTCGGCGGTGTGCGAGAACGGCATCTCGGTCACCGCTCGCCAGCACGTCGAAGGAGGCCGGGGTGCCCGCGAACACGAAGGGCCCGTCGCTCAGCCACGACCAGCCCGAGGGCACCCGCCGGAAGCCGTGGTTCCACCACCGGGCGGGAGCCGCGCTCGGCCGGTGGCCGTTCCGGCGGAAGCTGAACATCCTGGTGGTCGCGCCGGTCGTGGTCGTCGGCGCGCTGCTGGGCATCGGCGTCAGCGGCCAGGTGGAGCGGGCCCGCGACGCCGACCGGCTCGCCGAACTGGCCCGCGACAGCCGGCAGGTGGCGCAGCTCATCAACGACGTGCAGGCCGAGCACTGGCAGGCGCTGCTGCTGTCCGTCCAGTACGAGTCGGCCCGCCCCGGGGCCGCCCTGCCGCCGGCCACCGCCTACCGCGAGGCGCAGCGGGGGACCGACGCGCGGATCGCCGCGGTGCGCTCAGCGTTCGGGTCGAGCCTGCCGGAGGAGGAGGCGCAGGCCCTGGAGTACATCGGCGGCCTGTCCGTCCTGCGGGAGAAGCTGGAACGGGGCTACGTCCCCGCCGCCAACATCGACCCCGCGTACGCCGCGGCGGTCGACTACCTGATCGACGGCCTCGGGCTGGACCGGCCCTCCGGCGGGGCGGACTCCTCGGTCACCGCCGCGATCGACACGGTGCTGCGCGCCGACGCCGCGCACGCGGCCTTCGAGAGCGCCGTGTTCTCCGCGCAGACCCGCGACGCCAACGCCCTGACCGAGTACACCCGCGCGGTCGGCGCCCGCGAGCGGTACGACCACCAGGCGGACCGGTTCCAGCGGATCGCCGAGCCGGAGCAGGTCCTGGCCCTGGAGCGCATGGAGCGGAGCGCCGAGGATAGCGGCATCGAGGCCCAGTTCGTGGAGCTCCAGGTCGATCCGACCTCCCTCCAGGCCCAGACGCCGGCGCAGTTGCGCGAGAGGATCGCCACCGGGGCGGAGCACGCCGAGACCCGCCTCGGCATCACCCGTTCGCTGATCGGGCAGTCCGCCGCCCGGGCCGACGCCGTCTCCGCGGACGCCCTGCGCAGGGCGCTGCTCCTGCTCGGTCTGGCCCTGCTGGGCCTGGCCGCCTGGGTGGCTTTCTGCGTGCTGGTCCGGCGCTCGGCGCTGCGCCCGCTGGCCGCCCTGACCGGCGCCGCGCAGCAGGTGGTGGACGCGGCGGGCGAGGAGCTCGCCCGGGTCACGGACGACGACGCCGACGGCACCCCGTTCCGCCCGCGGCCGATCGCGGTCCCGGTGCGCGACGAGATCGGCACGCTGGCCGAGGCGTTCAACCAGGTGCAGGCGACCGCCGCCGAGCTGCTCCAGCGGCAGGTGGTCAGCCGCCGCAACGTCGCCGAGATGTTCGGCAACGTCGGGCGCCGGGTCAGCAACCTCACCACCCGTCAGCTCCTGCTGATCGACGCCGTGGAACGCGAGGAGACCGACGCGGAGCTGCTGGAGCGGCTGTACCACATCGACCACATCGCGGTGCGCCTCCAGCGCAACGCGGACAGCCTGATGCTGCTCGCCGGCATCCGGGAGACCGCCCTCGACGCGGCGCCGACCACCCTCGCCAACGTCATCCGGGCCGGGCTCGGCAACATCGAGGGGTACCAGCGCGTGTCCCTGCGGGCCGAGGCGGACGTCACCGTCGCGCCCGACATCGTCGGCGACCTGACGCTGATGCTGGCCGAGCTGCTGGAGAACGCGGTCGCGTTCTCCCCGTCCGACTCGCCCGTCGAGGTGTTCGTCCGGCCCGGCACCGACGTCAACCCGGACGGCGGCGCGCTGATCGAGATCATCGACCACGGCCTCGGCATGAGCGCGGAGCGCCTCGCCGAGGAGAACGCCCGGCTGGTCCGCCGGGAGCGGCTCGACCTGGTGCCGACGAAGGTCCTCGGCCTGTTCGTGGTCGGCACCATCGCCCGGCGCTGGGGCGTGACGGTGACCCTGAGCCGCACGCCGGGCGGCGGTGTCACCGGCACGGTCTGGCTCCCCTCCGCGCTGCTGCTGACCATGAGCCCCGTGCCGCCGGCACCGTCCCCGGCGGCGCGTCCGGCCGGGACCGTCGCGGCGCTCCCGGCGCGGTCCGGGCCGGAGGCGGCCGCACCCGGGCCGCTGCCCGGTCCTGTGCCCGCCACCGCCACCCTGGAGCGGCGGCCCACGGCCCCGCCCACGCCGGGCGGCCTCCCGCGGCGCGTCCCGGCGCGGCCCCGCGCGGACGCGGACACCCCGGCGGAGGCGGCCCGCGAGGACTCCCCCCGCCCCCTGCGGCGGCGGGTACGGGGCGCGACCCTCCGCGCCACCACCGCCCCGGCCCCTCGGGCGGCTCCGGACGCGCGGCAGCCCCTCGACGCGGAGGCCGTGCGGGCGGAGCTGGACGAGTTGGAGGCCGCCGTGCGCCGGGCGGAGCAGGACAGCACCCTCACCCGGACGGAACCAGTACCGTCGCCGCATCAGGAACGGAAGGAGTCGGGCAGTGACCACGCCGACAGGTGAAAGCAGCTCCGAGCGGGCGGAAGCCACCGACCTGCGAGCCGCCGCGGCCGATTTCACCTGGCTGCTCGACCGGTTTGCCTCGGAGACCGCCGGGGTCGTCGACGCCATCGCGGTGTCGTCCGACGGTCTGCTGATCGCCGCCTCCCGGCTGCGCGAGAAGGCCGAGTCCGAGCGGCTGGCCGCGATCGTGTCCGGCATGACGAGCCTCGCCGCGGGCGTCTCCGGCAGCTACGACCTGGGCGGCCTCAACAAGGTGATCATCGACCTGGAGGGGGGCCACGTGCTGGTGTCGGCCATCGGCTGCGGCGCCGTGCTCGGCGTGGTGGCCTCGAAGGAGGCGAAGCTGGGCAACATCGCGTACGAGATGACCCTCTTCGCCAACCGGGCCGGGGCCGCGCTCACCCCGCAACTGGTGCTGGAGCTGAAGAACACCGTCGGCGGCGCCGCGCCGGCCGGCTGATCCCCGCGGCACGGGCGCGGGTACGGCAGCGGAGGAAAGGGATCGTGGATGGCCGTCGGTGAACCGGCACCGCACGAGGCGGGGGGCGACGCGGGCGACGCGCAGGGCGCGCCGGAGCGGATCGACCGCGCCCCCGCGATCCGCCCGTTCCTGCTGACCGCCGGCCGGGTGTCGGGGGGCGGCACCGCTCCGCCGCTCCCGGTCGAGACCCAGGTCGTGACGACGACACAGGGCCTGTCCGCGCTCCGCTCGCTCACCTTCGAGCACCACGACATCGTCGCCGCCTGCCGGCGGCCGCAGTCGCTCGCGGAACTGGCCGCCCGGCTGCGACTCCACCTCAACGTGGTCCGGGTGCTGGCCGAGGACCTGTGCGCCGCAGGGCACCTGGCGGTCTACCGGCCCAACGCCAGGTCCGCCCAGGACCTGTCCGTACTGCGAAGGGTTATCGATGGTCTCCGTGCCGTCCCCGACTCACGGGGAACACTCCGCGACACCAGTTGAGCAGCCGCCCCTGCCGGTCAAGATGGTCGTCGCCGGCGGTTTCGGGGTCGGCAAGACCACGGCCGTGGGCGCGATCTCCGAGATCCGGCCGCTGACCACGGAGGCGGCGATCACGGAGGTCGCGGCGGGCGTGGACGACCTGACGCACACCCCCGCCAAGACCACGACCACGGTCGCCATGGACTTCGGCGTCGTCACCATCGACCCGACGCTGAAGCTGTACCTGTTCGGCACGCCGGGCCAGGACCGGTTCGGCTTCATGTGGGACGACCTGGTCGAGGGCGCCCTCGGCGGCCTGGTGATCGTGGACACCCGCCGCCTGGACGACTGCTATGCGGCGGTGGACTACTTCGAGCACAAGGACATCCCGTTCGCGGTCGCCGTCAACGCCTTCGACGGGAAGGTGGAGCACGACCTGGACGAGGTCCGGTGGGCGCTGGACGTCGCCGAGCACGTCCCGCTGATCGTCTTCGACGCACGGCGGACGGACTCGGTCAGGGACGCGCTCCTCGTGGTCCTGGAACTGGCCCTGTCCCGCGCCACGCCGGCCCCCGCGCCCTGACCCCGCGCCCCCGGCCCGCCGGCTGCCGCGACCGGCCCGGAAACACGAAAACAGGGCCTCCCGGCACTCGGCCGCCATCACGACCCGTAGTGCCGGGAGGCCCTGCTTGCCCGAGCCGACGGGTCATCACCCGAAGGCCGTCCGCGGAGTCCGGTGCGCGTGGCGGACTCCGCGATCAGTACGGCGACCGCATCCCGGAGGCTTCCGGAACCCGGTCGATCACGCGGTCTTCGTCGCGCTCAGGATGGCCGGCACGGGGATGACGTCCTGCGGGATGTCGGTGGGGTCCTTGGCGATCGCCTTGGTCACCGTGAACCCGCACTCCTCCATCCAGCGCCGGTAGGTGGACAGCTTCTGCGGCCCGCCCTGGCCCATGGTGCAGCCGATGAAGAAGGCCGGGAAGAAGTCCACGTTGTAGTTGTCGGCGTCCTTGATGTCCTCGGGGTACACCGGCACCATCACGTGCACCTGCCCGCCGACCTCCAGCGACTTGCTGACGCCCTGGAGGATCCGGAACACGTCGTCCTTGTCGAACATGTCCAGGAAGTGCTTGATCAGCACCACGTCGAAACCGGTGGGGATGTCCTCGAACACGTCACCGCCGATGAACGAGCAGTGCTCGTCCACGCCGTTGGCCTTGAAGTTCTCCAGGCACTCCCGCTCCCTCTCGGGCAGGTCGAAGGTGGTCACTCGCAGCCCGGGCGACGTCTTCAGCTTGTAGGTGTGGATCGCCCCGAGATCGGTGTTGCCCGCCACGTCGAGCACCTTCGCGCCGGAGGGGATGTCGTCGTTGTCGAAGAACCAGGGATCGATACGGGCGGTGACGGCGTTCATCAGCGTGGCCCACGACTCGCGCAGGTCCTGGTGCTTGGCCACGGCGCCGTACAGGGTCCCCTCCGCCCCGTAGAGCTCCTTCAGGCCGACCAGGGTGCCGGTCCGCGCGCTGTCGGTGAGGTAGAAGAGCTGCCTGAGCGCGACCACCTTGATCATGTTCATGTAGGTGAGGGCCCGCTTCGGGTCGCCCTCGGGGACGGACGCGAGCGCGTCGAGGGTGTAGGCGCCCGACTCCTCGGCTCGGCCGTGGACGCGACACGCCCCCGTCTCCCGGATGAACCCCAGGTCACCGGCCCCTTGAGTAAAAGGACGGCATGGCGGACTCTTGGAGACAGGAGGCTGTCATGCCGAACAAGCGCCCCCGCGGGCCGCAGCTGCACTGGCGGCCCAAGCGGGAGACCATCCGGGTGCTGATCGCGGTCGACGCCGTGCTCGACCGCTACCGCGACCACTTGCCCGTCTCGCTTCGCCAGCTGTTCTACGTGCTCCTGAGCGACGGCGTGCTGGAGAAGACAGAGCGTGACTACAAGCGGATGTGTGAGTACGTCGGCATGGCCCGCCGCTCCGCCCGGATCCCCTGGGACGTGATCCGCGACGACACCCAGATCGCCGTCGACGCCCCGCCCTCCTTCACCGGTCCCGAAGACTTCTGGGCGGCCGTGAACGCGGCGGTCGACGACTACCGCGTCGACCGCCAGGCGGGCCAGCCCATTCGGCTGGAGCTGTGGTGCGAAACAGCCGGCATGGTCCCCCAACTGGTAAGGATCGGTGAGGAGTTCGGCATCGCCTGCTTCTCCGGCGGTGGCTTCGACGGCTTGGCCGGCAAGCACGACGCAGGCTGTCCGGGCCATGGAAGGCGGGACGAGAACCCGCATTTTGCACCTTGGTGACTACGACCAGAGCGGCGTCCATATGTTCAGCTCGCTTGCGGAGGACGTGATCGCGTTTGCCGGGGCCGCAGGCGCCGAGGTGGAGTTCCAGCGCGTCGCGGTCACCCCCGAGCAGATCGCCACCTACAACCTGCCGACCGCCCCACCGAAGACGACCGACCGGCGCTCGTTCTCCGGCACCACAACCACCTAAGCCGAGGCCCTGCCGCCCGACATCCTGGCCTCCATCGTGCGCGAAGCCATCGAGGCCCACCGCGACCCGCACTCCACCGGCAGGCACTCGCCCGCGAGGAGGCCGAACGTCGCGCGATCCGCGAGCGGCTGAACGGGCGGGCCGGACCCGGGCGACCTCCCACCGAGTGAATCTTGCGCCGGGCTCCGTGCACCACACCTGTTGCACACGCTATGGTCGTCTTGACCGCTTCTGAGCTGCGAGAACTTGAACCGCACGCTCGCGGCGCCCCGGAGAAACCTGGGGGACTGGACCCTACCGGCAGATGCGTGCCCCGGTCGGTGGTCGAGCGCATGCACCGCTACGGCAACGGCGAGCTCGACGTGGAGTTCCAGCAGATCGCCGTCACCGCCGACGACGTCCGCTCGGGCCAGTTCACCACCCACGACGTCAACACCCGCGACGTCAACTACAAGCGCTACCACGAGGAGTGCCTGAGCGAGGGAATCGATCCCCACATCGCGATCGAGGTCGAGGCCCTCACCCCTGGTCTGCTGCGAAGTCGGCTGAATGACGCGATCGAGGCCCTGGTCGACGACGTCCGGCAGTGGACCATCGAGGCCCGCATGGAAGAAGCCGAGCGGGAGCTCCTGCGTTCCCTGCAAGGAACGGTGAAGAAGATCGTTCGCCGCACCGCAGGCGAGTCGGCTGCCGAAGGCGACGAGGACGAGTAGGCCCCGTGCACGGTGCGCTCTACGCGGGGCTTAACCACGGCCGGGTGGACGTGGACAGACTGCGGTGGGCGTTGGCGTCCGTGCCGTTGCCGAAGGCGGCCGACGGCCGTCTGGTCCTGGCGGTCGACGTCTCGCCGTGGCCGCGGCCGGACGCGGCCACCGCCCCGGACCGGTGCTTCTGTCACACCTACGGCTACGGCGAGAGCAAGCACCTGATGATCCCCGGCTGGCCCTACTCGGTCGTCGCCGCGCTGGAGACCGGCCGGACCTCGTGGACCGCGATCGTGGACGCCGTCCGCCCGGCCCCCGGCGCCGACGTCGCCGCGGTGACCACCGCCCAGATCCGCGAGGTCGCAGAGCGCCTGGCCGCCGCAGGCCAGTGGCGATCAGGGGACCCGGACGTCCTGGTCGTGGTCGACGCTGGCTACGACGCCCCCCGCTTGGGCCACCTGCTGGCCGACCTGCCCGTGGAGATCCTGGGCCGGACCCGGTCGGACCGCGTGATGCGCCGCCCGACCCCGCCCAGGGCGGCGTCCGCCGGGGTCCTCCCCAGCGAGCTGCCGCGCGGCCTCCATCCGTGCCGGGCGGCCCACTGCTCCGGCGAGCACGGCCCGCGCTCAAGGGCGGTGTTCAAGGGCGGTGCTCACCGGCTGTCCTGTGGGGTGCGGACGACGGTGAGCCGGGGCGGCTGGTTCACCGCGGGGGTGTGTTCGGCGGTGAGGGCGGCGAGGAGCGCCTGGGCCATGTCGTGCTGGTTGAGGGTCGTCCTGCCGGTGTCCGGATGTCGCTGGGTGCCGGCTGCGAGCACCTGCTGGATATGCGTTTCGTCCTCGGGCATGCTTGCCCGCTGCGGGTACGCGGTCGTCGCGCAGAGCTCCCCGATGTGGCGCCACAGGGCGTAGTGCTCGTGGGTCCGGTACGGGTCGGCAACCCTTGCGCGCGGCACTTGCACGCTCAGGGCGCGTTGGTGGGCGGCGTGGGTGGTGACGGCCGCGGCGAGAGTGCCCTCTCGGAGGGAGGCGACGGCCCGCGCGGCCCAGGCCCGCGGCGAGATCGCGCGCAGGAACTCGACCTCGCGGTCGCGCATCTCGGCGTAGCGGTCGTCGGCGAGGGCGGCCTTCAGGTGCCGGCGCATTTCCTTGTCGGTGGGCCCGTCGGTCCAACGCAGGGTCCACCAGGTGCCCGTGTCGTGGGCCAGGTCCACGGTGGTGCCGGTGACCGTGGACAGGTGCCGGGCCAACGAAGCGGCCTGACGGCTACGGCTCATGCGCGTCCTCCCGTTTCTCCGGCGCCCGGGTGACCGGCCGTCACCCCCATCGCGGCGTCGGACAAGGAGGTTTTATCCGATATGAAACAGCGGCATGGGCCGAACGCGCGACAAGGGGCCACACCTGCGACGCCCGCAAGAGACGGCCGACCCGCAACCGGAGGCCGGAAGCCGCAGAGGAGGGCATCGGAGCCAGTCGCCGTCCGGGGCGCCTCCTGGTGCTGCGCCCGCAGCGCCTTGACCACCACAACGCGCCCGGCACCACGAACGCGACTCGGGCGCCGGACGACACGGAGGAAGCCAAGGCCCCCGAGCCCACGCAGGGGCCCCGGACCGCCGTCGTGGTGTCCGGTGCGGCCCGGCTCGCTGCCGGCGGTCGCAGGCCCCAAGGCCCTGGACGCCGGCCGGTGTCCAGGCGCTGCGGGCCTACGTCGCCGGGCCGCAGCCGCCCGCGTGCACCAGGCCCGTGCGCCAGTTGGGAAGCGCCTGCGCGTCCTTCCGCCAGATGGCCGCCAACGCCCACGCCGCGGACGTCGCGCGGTGAGCAGCACCGCGGCCGCCCCGCGCTGCCCACCCGGACCGTAGGCGTCCGCCACCGCCTTCGGCAGCCGGAGGCCGAACGGCAAGACGACCGCGTACTGCCGACCGCTGTGCGGCGTGAGCCTGCGGACATTGCGCCACCCGACCTGTGGGCCATGAACGCCGCCGCCCGGATGCTGCTGATCGACCCCAGCGACGCCGACGCCTCCGCGGTGCTGAAGCGGACGTCGCGCACCCTGCACGAACTGGCGCTGGCCTCCGCACCGAACAGGGAACCAGTGCTGCCGCTGCCCCATAGCAGCCACAGCCCCGCAGTGGCCCTGAAGCCGGTGCCCGCCGCCCCAACGTTGTCCCAGCCGTAGCAGCGGGGGGTGGACAAGCCGACGAGTATCAAGACCAGCGAGGCGGTGCGGGACCGGCTGCGGATTCTGGCCGAGGAGCGGGGCACAACGATCTCGCACCTGCTGGAGGAACTCGCCGCGCGGGAGCTGACCGAGGCCGAGCGGCAGCACCGCGCGATCGAGGCGGCCCGGGAGCTGGGAGTGGAGTACACCGAGGAGATGCAGCAGGTCGGCCAGGCGGCGTGGGAGAAGATCCGCGCCCACCAGGGCGGCGGCGCCGCGCGAGGCTGACCGCCGTCCTCGGCCACATCGGCGCTGGCCCCGCCGCAGCCGCATGCCGCGGCCGCGGCCCCGCTCCGCCTCCGGGGCTGGCCCGCTCCCGGGCCCTCCACCTGGTCAATGCGCACGAACCCCACACCGCGCGGCCTCCGCACGGAGCCCGCGGTGTGACCGCTGCTGCGCCTGGCCCGGGTGTCCTCCGCGCGTGCCGTCCTGCGGGTCCGCTGTGGTTGTGCTGCGGACGCGGGGCCCCGCGTCGGGTACGTCCCGGCTGCCTTGCCCGCGTGGTCGTCGACCTGGTGTCCCGCGGCGGCCGCCGTCCGCCGACCCGAATACACCCCGGCCGATCGCCCCGGGCCCGCTGCGCCGTGCGTCCACGGCCTGTCCTGCGCCGGCCCGACCTACGCTGCCCGAGCGAGGCCGGGCGTCCCCCGGTCCGCGACCGACCGCGGACGGGCGCGCGATCGGCGGCGCTTGGGCGTCGACGCAGCAGCCACTGCGCTGCCCGCGCCGGTGTTCGTCCGGATGTGCGGCTGACGCCGCCCGGAACGATATATGCCTTCCTGGAATCCGCGCAGTGACAGTGCTCTGTTTCTGTAATCTGTTCACGAGGGCGCGATTCTCGTATGAGGCGTCGGCTGTTGTCGTTGCACCGACCCTCAGGATCGCGCGCACGCGATTCAGGATTCCGCTGGTATCTGCAATTTCTTCGCGATAGTCACCGTTGCGGGTTGTGCGTGGTGGGTAATACGTGAAACAATCGGGTGCGCAACGCCGAGCGGCTGGGTGTTCAGGAGCCGCAGAGGGAGTGAAAGCAATGGGCACGTACGACCATTCCCCCTTTCAGGTCGACAAAGAGACCTATCTGGTCCGCGAACTCTCCGAGGGCACGGATTCCATCCGCGTCACCTACAACCTCGTCCGTGCCCGCGACGGGATGGTGCTCAACGAACAGCCCTACAAGGCCTATCCCACCGACGAGGAGGTCGCCGAAGCCCTCCAGTCCCACGACGACGTCTACCTCGACTGGACAACGTGCAAGTTCTGCGGCGGCGACATCTTGCAAACCCGGGCGCATCTCCACCAAGGTGAATGGGTCGGCGATGCAGGCTGCTGGGACGACCGCCTCAGTAGCACCGCCTAGACGCCGACCGCGATCGCGAAAAAGGACAACGCTCATCGGCGCCCCTCGACGCAGAAGTCGCGGATCAATGATGAATTACCGCAGCGTTGCGGTATAGTGGATTTTCATCAACCAGTGCATGTTGACGACGGCAGCGGCGCAGCGCCCGGCGGGCTGCGCATCGCGAACCGCTGCCGGAGGTTGACCGCGACCGCCGTGCACGGCAACATCGCCGACCTGCGAGCCGCACTCCAACGCGTCATCCGGGACGGCGGGCCCTTGTCGCCCAGCGGTCACGCGCTGCCGGGCGCGCGGGCCCCGGCCCGGACGGCGGGGCCATCGCCCGCCCCTCGGGGGCCGGGGCCGGGAGGGCTCAGGCCCGCGGGCGGCGCCGCGGTGCCCAGGGCGGCAAGCGGGGAGCGCTGTCCCTTGCGCAGGGCGCGCAGCCGCGTCCAGGCGATCTCGGGGTGCTGTTCGGGGAGGGCGTCGACGTCGGCGGTGCGGAACAGGGGCACCTGGACCGCTCCGCGTCGGCTGGTGCCGAACCGCACCTGGCGATGCTCGGCGGCTGTTCCAGCCGAGCCTGACCATGTGATCCCATGCCACGCGCCTGAGACCGAGCCGGGCGGCGGCCTGGTTGGGCCCGAGCGGTGTCTCTGCGGCCACGATCGCCGTCAGGTCCTCGCGGGCGCACACGACGTCGACCTGGTCGGGGTTGAGCAGCACCGCGTCCGGCACGGCGGACAGGTCCGTCAGCAGCCCGTGGCCGATCAGGCGGCGCACGGTGAACACGGTGACGGCCGCGGCCCGGCCGGGCTGATTCGGAGTGCCGAGCGCGGCTGCGATTCGATCCGCGGCCACCGTCCCGGGGGTCGGCGCGTGGGGCATCGCGGCGCGGATCGCGGCCGGCTCCATCGCCTCCACCGCGGACCTGGACCACCGCAACGCCGAAGCGTCCGGGGCCGGGACCACGCCGGCGTGCCGGGCCCAGCGGAGCACCGCCACCGGCCGTGTGTCCCGGCCGCCTTTCCCCGTTCGGGCTGCGGGCAAGGTGCTCCGCGCGGGACGTCGTTCGCCGGCCCGGGCGCGCCCCGGCCGACCACTCCGGTGCCGGCCGACCGTACCGGCAGGGATGGCATCCTGACGGCAGGTGCTGCGGGCTGTGATGGTCTGTGGCTGCGGGATGCGTCGGGTGGGGCCGCAGAGGGCTGATGCCCGGGCACAGGAGACGGCCCTCACGCGGGTGGTAACGCAGCGGTGGACGGTGGAGGCCGGGGCGCAGGGGAGTGTGGCTGCCGGTCGAGGGGCCGTTGGACGACCGCGACGCCGCGTTGCGGGCCCCTTGCCTGGCGCCGAGAGCTGGCCCCGCCATCGGTGGCCCACCGCCTGCAATGCGAACGGACCGCGGTCGAGACGATGGTCGAGGACGCCTGACCCCTACGCCTGCCTCGAGCCCACCGGCCCGCCAGCTCGCCCTCGTCTCCGCACACGCCCTCAGCCCCTTCCCCGCCTGGGCCCAGGCCTTGGCCACCCCGCCCTTCGATCCCGGGCCCACGCGGGGAGATGCTGTCGGGTGGAGTCTGTCGGGCCCGAGGGCGCCGCGGGCCCGGTGCCCCGGGGCGTGCGCGCCCGGTCGCACCGCTTCGTGCCTGAACGTTCAGCGCGCGCCGACCATGGTGGCGGTGGAGCGAGTGATGCCGATGACGTTGGGGGCGGCAGGCCGAACCCGCAGGAGGGTCACGGGCGTGGAGTCCGGCGTCAGTTCCGTGAGGGGATGAGCGCGTTGTATTGGACGCTGCTGAAGCCGCATAGCCCTGGCCGGTTCCGGCGCAGTGCAGACTTGCGGTGCTTCCAGACCAGCCTCTCCAACGAGTCTCGTCGGCCGAACCAGGACACCAGCAGCAGAAGGAGATGGAGCCCCGCGGTGACGCCGAAGATGACCACATCGAATGTGAACAGCTGGTCATCGGAAGACGCGTCGAGCACGGAATGCTGACCCGGTTCGTCTAAGTCGTCGACGATGATCCCCACCGTGAACGGGCCCCCAACGTGGGTGGTTACCAGAATCACCCAGGCGATCAGCGACCAGACTATCTCCAAGGCCCCTCGCCAGCCGACGCCGACCAGCTTGAGCGCCCTCCGCGTCGCCCCGCCCGCGAACCAGACGAGTCCCACTAGGGCCAAGAAGAGAACCGGTAGCATGGGCTGCGGCACTCGAACGCTGTGAAACGGCAGCCCCGCGAACAGCACGGCCTCGATGACCAGGCATGCCAGCAAAGGCAGGGGGCCCCGGATGAGGACATGGCGCCGGGCGCACCGGTCGCATAGGAATCCGGACTCTGTGCCGAGGATCTTGTACGTCGTGATGGTGTCCTTGTAGGGGTCGTTCCCCATGTTCGTCATCGACCTCGGCACACCGACCTGAAACTCGTAATGGCGACCGCACCGGCGTTCGCCGCACTGCACGCATACGGGATCGGGCACGTTGGTCACGGAAGGGCTCCTTCGGTCTGCGCCGACTTCGCTGTGGGATTGGCCAAGCGGTGGCCTGCTCCGGCGTGGTGGTGCTGATCGGATCCGACTGCCACATGACGATCTGAGATTGCCGTAAGGCCCCGCGGGGCTAGTTTGGTTTCACCGATCCTCCAAGGTTCGGCGGGGTGTGGGGATGCCGAGGTCGACGGCCAGGCGCCGCGGCCCCGGGGCAGGCACGGCGCGGCGCCTGCCCCGTGCCGGGAGGGCGGCGTCTACCCTGGTGGCCTCCGGGCGGCCGGGTCACGGACGGTGACGGCAGCGCCCGGTCCGGCCGCGGCTCCGTGGCACCATCGCTTTCACCATTACTTGCACCATTGCTTGCGGCACTCAGCGTGACGACAGCCGTTTCGGCTGGTCAGACCCTGTGGTGAGTGGCCCCGGGGTGCTGTCATCCCCCTGTACGCCTCTCGCTGCCCCTGGAAGTGGTGGAGGGAAGGGCGGGCGACGGTACGGCGGGCGGCGTGGCGGGGGATCCCGGCGGCGCTGCGCTGGGCCGTCTGGGTGGCCCCGTGCGGGGCCTGGGGCGCCCGGCCGGGGAAGAGGCCGGGCGGGGGCGCGAAGAAGCGTGGCGGGTGGTGGTGTCCTCGCCGGGCTGGCCGGTCGCACCGGGGGGCCGGCCGCCGGAAACTCCCCCGCGCCCGCCCCGGCCACCGACTACGCCCCGGTCGGGCCCGGGTTCGGCGATCTGCCTGAGCCGGTGGCCACCCTCGTGCGGCCGGTCCCGGCGCGGCGGGGGAGCCGCCTGGTGCAGTTCGGGCGGCCCTCCGGGCCGGATGGGCTGTGGGCCAGGCGGGGGTGGTGATGGTGACGGGGGTGTTCGGGCAGTCGGCGGCGAGCTGGGTGAGGGTGTGCTCGGCGGCTCGACGGTGAGGTTCCAGCTCGTCTGTGTGGCCTGGACGGTTGGGGTAGGCCAGGACACCGTCGACCCATTGGATGAACTTCAGGGGGTACCGACCGAATACGCCAGAAAGGGGCCGCTGCTGGCGTAGTCTCCGATCACTGGCCCGCTAATGCTCGAACGCTGACTCCCACGCCCGGTTGGTTCAATCTGTCGGGTGGTAGCCAAACCGTGATCAGAACATGGCGGATGGGTCACTGACCCAGCAGAAATGGGCCTGTCCGGATCTTCCCCTGCCCCGGTTCGCCGACTGGCCGTTGGCGCCGGAGCACGGTATGCATGGAATACGCGCGCGGCGCAAAGCGCTTGATCGAAGGGACGACCGATGTCGAAGGAATCCAACAACAAGGCTGTAGTCCACTTGTCGGGCAGCCTGCTCCGGGCGACGTGGCACGGGCAGGAGCCGATGCCTTGCATCGTTGTCCGACCTGGTGGAGACGCGAGGGACACCACGGGCTACGTCGTCAACCAGGTCCGGTTCACCGGTCCTTCACAGATGCGGTTCGAAACTGCGCCGCGCACGTCACCTCGCGCCGAACACGACGGATGCGTCCCGTCGCAACCGCTCATGGCGACGGACCACGATCGATTCAGGAGCTGGCAACCCGCCCGGGGCGAGGCCGGGATCGTCGGATCACTCCCCGGGTTCGATTCGGCCATCCTTGTCTACACCGAGGCCGACGAGGCGGACATCGAGGTCCAGGTGCTCCCGGACACTCCGTATATTCCGCTCCGCGACATCCCTCGGCTCAGGGACGCTGGAGAGATCGACCTTCCGATGATCGACCCGCAGATCGAAGTGAATTGCTGACCGGCATGGGAGCATGCGACATCGCCCCGGTCCTGCAGGCAGGGGACCGACTTGCGGCCGAAGGCACCGTCGTGGTCACGTGGGATTCGGTGTTCGGTGCGCTCGAACTCAGTCATCTGCGCGGCCTCCTCTCGAAGCTCCCCGAAGAAGTGGTGAGCGCTGGCGACGCTGGGGACCAGCACAGCCTGTACGTCAGTCGACTGGCAACGGACGGACCCGCCAGCATCCCGGAGAGAGTGAACCGGCCGACGTCGGATGCGGTGTTCGAGCTTCTTGAGGCCCCGCGACCCAAGAGCAGTCTGTCGGCGATCCTGTCCCACGTGCGCAACGTCAGCGGGACCCGTTGGACGATCCGTCGCTGTCAGGCTCACCGTCTCGTGGTGGGCTCCTACGTCGGTGTGCATCGAGACATCGACAGCAATCCCGACAACCACTTCGCCGTCACGGTCATGCTGAGCTCTGACTACGACGGCGGACAGTTCATCGTCACTGGTGCAGATGGGTCGGAGCGGCACTACCGCCCCGCTGTGGGCGAAGTCCTCATCACGGATTGCCGGCTCTCCCACCGCGTCGCACCTGTGACCCGCGGCGAGCGACGAGTACTCGTCTACTTCTACTCATCGTACAACGGTCCCAATCGTCGTGAAGAGGCTGACCCTTGTCCACGGCCCGACTGCGCTTGGTGCCAACGTCAGGACTGAGATCTCCACTGACGCCGGAGGGGATCGGTGCCGCAGCTCATCATCATGAACGCCGGCGTGGACCACACCTCGGGTGTGCCCCTGACGACGGCCGGGTTGGTGCGTTCGACGCTGCGACAGTCGTGGTTCCTCCACGACGGCGACATCTACGTCACCCCGGTACCCGTCGGCGCCGGGCACGTCTCGTACCTCGCACGCACGATCTCCCTCGACCCCGCTTCGGTGCAGATCCTGCCCTACGGCTCAGTGGTCGAGGATCGGAACCTCGTGTCCGACGGGGCCGTCGCCGACCTCATCGCTCGCATGGCTGGCACGGGCGCGGAGGGCTGGACGATCTTCCCCTGCTTTGCGACGGTGGGCGTTGCCGTCTTGGCTGAAAAGCTGGGGGTCCCGCTCGCTGGCGGCGACTTCGCACGTCAGGACGGCGTGCGCATCCTCAACAGGAAGTCGAACTTCAGGGCGCTCATGGCGGGGGCGGGGTTGCCGATCGCCGTCGGGCACGTCGTTCGCTCGAGGAAGGATCTGGCGGACGCAGTCAACGAGTCCATGCGGGCGACCGGCATCGCCATCGTGAAGCGGGACGATGGGGCTGGGTCAGCTGGCAACATCGCCGTGACACGATGTCCGCTGCGCCATCCACCGGTCGGCGCCAGGGATCTGTGGCGGCTGCCCGACTCCAGTCTTGCGTCGCTGGCGTCCGAGCTGGAAGAGGCCGACAGCTTCCCGGTCGTGGTCGAGGTGTACCACACTGCTCGAGATCGCTTCTATGCCGAGCTCTGCATCGACGAGGGCGGAACGGCATCGCTCCAACATGTCGGATCCATCAGGGGTGAAGACGCTCGGCTGAAGGAGCTGGGCGAGCGAGAGAGCCTCGGCCTGGACATGCCCGTCGACCTGAAACCGGGTCCTCGGGGCACCGTCGGGTCGGTGCTCCTTGCTGCGGCCCAGGTGGCGGCCGACATCGGGTACCGGGGCGTGCTCAACGTCGACGGAATCACGACCACGAACGGCGAGTTCGTGCTCAACGAGATGAACGCGCGGTGGGGCGGCGGGACGATGTTGCACGCTCTTGCTCGGCGCCTGCGCGGGCCCGACTGGTCCGACCAGTGCCGCGTGCGGTCGCTTCGCGGACTGCCGGCCCGCGCCCATCGGACCTTCGTGGCTGCGATGGAGGCGCGAGGCGTCGCCTTCGACCCTCGTCGCGGCGCAGGCGCAATCCTCGTCGCCTGTGACCCGTCGCGATCGGATCTCATGGAGTGCGTGTTGTTCGGTGACGACTGGGACGAGATCACCGCGATCGAATCGGCCATCTTCGACCTTCTCGACGACGACGTTGCGTGACCCAGTCCATCGTCGCTCCAGCTAGGCCGATCCGGTGTGGGTCACGGGGAAGGCTCGAACACATACTCGACCGGCGCATCGACGTGGTCAGTCGTGGACTCGAATCTCGACGATGGGTGGCGCGTGCGGGTCAGGCGCCTTGTGAACAGCACCAGCATGTCGCGGGTGGCACGGGTTCCGGCCTTCCCAGCCGTTAACGGCGAGACGCTGTGCTTGAGCTCGTTGTCCGCGAGGATGAGGGTGTCCAGGAGGGTCGCGTGACGCAGGGCGACCAGCGGAGACGTTGCGTCGTTCCAGGCCCGGCCCGTCTCCTCGTCCCACGAGTGGAGCTGGGTGGTCGCGCAGTCGTTCGCCGGGTTCCACATGTCGAGAAGGGTGGTCATGGTGTGGTCGACGCCGTCACTGTGCACACCCTCCAACGCCGGTTCCCCCGTGAGCTCTGCGCTCGTGATCGTCCTCAGATGGAACACGGTGCACACCGATGTCGGTGACGAATAGTCGAGACCCTTCCTCGGTCGAGTGGCGACTCCCGTCGTGACCGCGGCCTTGATGGCCATGAGGGCGGCGAAGGCGTGGTTGTGCAGCAGCAGGTGTGACAGAGGCGGGAACGAGCGTGGGGATCCCGAGTCGAAGCGCCTGAAGTCGTCGTCCGCGGTCAGGAGAAATGGTCGGTCTTCGAGGCGACGAATGCGACTGCCGACCGGATCGATCATGAAGCATCCGCTGGCTGAGCGCCGGAACGGGAGGGTCGGATCGCTTTGGAGTGATCTGCTGACGTCCACCAGCTCAGCGAGGTCTTCGCTCGTGACACCCATGCGGCGGACCAGGTGTTGCATATCGCGACCGTTCATGAACACGTAGCGCGATGATGTGTACTCAGCCCGAGCGTCGTGCAGGTGGCGCGCCACATCTCCGTCGATGAAGAGGTCTGCCGAGCCGGAGATCGCGGTGCCAGGGGATGCAAAGCGGTGGTGGGCTGCGCCCGTCGTCATCCCCCCGCTCGTGGCGTCCACACCGACATCAGAGCTCATCACGTGCCTCCTCGCGAAGGGCAAACCCACCCGGTGCGTGAGGAGTGATTCTACCGTTGGATCTCGCTAGAATCTGGACATGCCGCCGGGCGAGATGAAGGACTTCGGGTTGAGCCGTTGGTACAGCGGCCACTGTCATTGTGAAGTTGTCACATTCCGCGTGTTGTTGACCCTCGATCTGACGATTACGGAGTGCAACTGCTCGATCTGTTCGATGTCGGGTCATCGCGAGCTGATGGTGCCGGAATCACGACTCGAGATCCTGTCCGGAGCCGACGTCCTGACGACGTATCAGTACGGAACGAGGATTTCGCGTCACACGTTCTGCTCGTTGTGTGGCATCAAGCCGTTCTACCGACCGCGATCGCACCCGGAGGGCTACTACAGCGTCAATGCTCGCTGCGTCGATCTCAGCCCTGCGGAGTCGATCGAGGTGGTCCAGTTCGATGGGCGGAACTGGGAGGAGAGCATGGCGAAGGGGCTTCATCGCGTGACCGACTAGGAGATCATCGCGGGATGCACGACGACCTCGGATCTTCATCTTGGCTGGGGAGCGCCTGGTCGATCGTGGCAAGGCTGCCGTTCGACGTCGATGGAGTCCGCTATCGATCCCTTCACCGCAAGGAGCCTGTTGGGTCGCCCAGGGTGACCTCGGTCGCGGTGCTCTCCGGTCGTGGTGCCTCCGGAGCCGGTGAGGATGTCTCTCCGATCGCCAGCGACACGAACACCTGGTTGCACCTCGCGCCCCCGGACGTGGAGCTGCGAGGATCGTGGACCATCGAGAGCTTCGGCCTTCATCTCGATGAGCAGGACCTCTGGCCCCATCGACATCCTTGGCCGACGGCGGTCAAGTGGCGTCGATGGGCGTTCGAGGCCGCGGCGTTCGACCTGGCGCTTCGCCAGAACGACGTCGATGTCGGTGAGCTGCTCGGGCGGAGGCCGAGACCGGTCAGGTTCGTGAACTCCGTTCGACTCGACCGGGATCGACCCTTTGATCTGCTGAGGCAACGCCGCACCAGCGATCCGGATCTGCTGTTCAAGATCGACGTCGAGTCATGGTGGACGCCGGAGCTCATCCGAGAGCTGAGGACGGTGGGTGGCGTGAGCATCCTCGACTTCAAGGGCCGCAGCGGTGCGGCGGAGCCCGTCGGTCCGAGGCTGATGGCGATCTACGAGGAGTGCCTCGGGTGCTTCCCGGAGGCGATCCTCGAGGATCCCCACGATGCATCCGGCATCTCCAGGCTGGTCGACGCGTCCAGGACGGCGGTGTCGTTCGATGCGCCAGTCGGCAGGGCGTGGGCGCCTGACCGAGAGGCCATCGTCCCGTCGCACATCAACGTCAAGCCATGCAGGTTCGGCAGCCTTGCTGGTCTGTTCTCGTTCTACGGGCGAGCGGCGGGTTGGGGGACCATCCTCTACGGCGGCGGGATGGACGAGCTCGGTGTGGGTCGGGGGCAGATCCAGCAGCTCGCCGCGCTGCTGCACCCCGACTCTCCGAACGACGTCGCTCCATCGGAGTACAACCAGCACCTCGTCAGCGGGTTGCCACCGAGTCCACTCGGAGTCCGTCGCGGCAAGGGGTTCGGCTGACCCTGGCCGGGCGCTGCTGTCCAGCCCGCTGTGCGGTAGTTGGCCCGCCGACCGAATCGCGGTCGTCGACCAGCAGTCGACCGCCGCGGACCGCGTCCGGGACCTGGCTGAGCACGGCGCGGAAGTGCGCCCCGTCCCAGGGAAGGCGGGCCAGACCCTCGGCGAAGTCCCGCTCCGCCTCGCTGGGCACCCACCTACCCGCCTCGAGATCCCCCAGCAGCGCGGCGGCGTCACGGCGAATGGCTCGGGCCTAGACGGAGCAGCGGGTCACGCCCTGCCCAACGACCCACCCCCGCCGGGGGCACGCCCGGCGCGGCGCGTGCCGGTGGCCTCCGACCCGCCTGGTCACGGACGGTGACGGTAGCGCCTGGCGTGGCCGCAGCTCCGTGGCAGCATCACTTGCACCATTCCTTGCACCATCGCTTTCACCATCACCTGCGGCACTCAGCGTGACGACAGCCGTTTCGGCTGGTCAGCACCCTGCGGTGAGTGACCCCAGGGTGCTGACATCTCCTGTACGCCTCTCGCTGCCCCTGGAAGGTGATGGGAAAGGGGTGGGTGACGGTACGGCGAGCGGCGTGGCGGGGGATCCGGGGCGGCGCTGCGCTGGCCGGTTGATGGCCCCGTGCGGGGCCGGGGCGCCCGGCGGGGAAGGGGGCGGACGAAGCAAGGCGGGGGTCGGGAGTCGGGCTCCTGCCGCGGCTGCTGGGTACCGCCTTGCGCCTGCATCCGGGCAGGGGCGGCGCGAAGAAGCGCGGCACGGCGGTGTTCGTCGTTTCGGTGGTGCGGGTGCGACCGGAGCGGGAGGCTGGTGGTCATGTCGAAGACCGGCCCGGCCCGGCCCTGTGTGTTCCCCGGAGATCCGGCGTGGGAAGGACGCGGACTACCTCGCGGATCGGGTGCTGTCCATCCTGGGCTGGTGAGGCAGGGGCCGACCGCCTCGGTGCCTGGCGCGCCGAGCCTGGGCCGGGGCGGCACGGATCGGTCGGCTGGTGTCAGTGCCCTCGCGGCGCAACGGCCGCCGCGTCCCCGGGCCCGGACGGAGCGAGGGCAGCGCGACTGCTCACGAGCTGCCGCCCCACTGGGGCAGATAGTCCGAAGGCCGGTATGTCAGGTGGCCTCATCCTGCTCGTCGGGCGCCGGCGAAGGGCCGCCGCCGCCGAGGAGCGATCCGACCACAGGCACGCTGGAAAGGTCGATCTCGGCGCCTCCGCAGTGGTTGCTGGGCCCGGTGAGGGGCACGGCTGCCTGATTCCCTCCTACGGTCCCGGGGCTGGCGGTGGTGCTCGCCCGGGCCGTAGCGCCGGAGGAGTGGTTCCCGCAGCCGTTGCCGAACGCCGGGTTGAGGATCTGCACGATCCCTCCCGCCCGGGCCGTGCCGGCGAGCAGCACGATGCCCGCCGGCACGACGAGGCACACCACAAGGGCACGCAGCACGGCACCAGGTCTCATGCCTCGTGCAACGACCCTGCCCGGCCACGGTGACGGCAACCTGAGCGTTCGGGCGAACGACCCGAAGACCGCACCGACCCGGTGTCAGCCACGGCATCCGCGGTGTGTCGGCTGGTGTCAGTGCCCTTGCGGCGGCAACGGCAGCCCCGCACCGCCACACCCCGTGGGCCCGGCGGTGCGAGGCACGGCCTGACGGCCGCTCCTCGCACCGCACCGGCGACCGCTGCCCGCAAGCCCCGTCTCGCGACCGGACCGGGCGGCGGCTTGGGCCACCCCTTCCCCCGCGGTGCAGGCGCCAGGGTCTGGGTCACCGACCACCTGCTGCGCGGCGTCCCGCTCGTGGTCATCACCGGCATCCACCGCCTGGGCGCCGCCTGCACTCCGCGCACCTCCCCCGTGGCCGCGTTGTACGACATCACCCGCCACGCCCGCGCCACCCTGCTCGAGGGGATCACGGCGGCGCTGCACCTCGGCGGCCGACGCACTGCCCACTCCCGCCAACGCGCCGATACCGCTGACGGGGCAACCGGCGCAGCGCTGGCCGACGACCCAGTGGTGCTGCCTGCGGTCATCCTCGACCAGGGCGACCGCGTCCCTGCCTCGAACACCGCCCCGCTGTCCGGGCCGCTGGGGCCGTCAAGGGCAGCCGCCCGAACCCAGGGCCGCGGCGGCGACCCGCCCGCTTCGTGCCGCTACCAACCTTTCCCGGCTCATCCGTCGGCGGGCGCGGGGAGGTCTTTTGCGGGGATGCCTGCGGGCCGTAGCGCCCGTGTGTGGTCTGCCGGACCAGGCCCGCCTTCTCCCGGGCGCCCAGCCACTTCCTCATCTGGCGTCCGGAGACGGCCCGCCCGTCCTGCGCCGGCCGCCGGGCATGTTCCTCGTAGGTGACAGCGGGTGGCGATGCCGACCTCCCGCACGACCTCCAGCGCGTAGTCCTCCACGCTTCCGCTGTCCGGCTCGTCCCCGGCTTGTCCAGCCTGCCCGGCCGATGACGGCCGGGGCTGGCCGTCCCCGGCCGCCCCGTCGCTGCGCTGGCGCCCATTGCGGCCGAATGCGGATCGGTGACCGCCGACGCGGACGGCTCGTGCTGCCCGCGGCCTCACCCGTGTCAGCGCCCTTCACCCGGCCGGCGCGCTTCGCCGTGCGCCTGCCCCGCGGCCCGCCCCGACGGGATGTCGCGGGGGCGGGCCCGCCGCACTCACCCCCGCGCCGTTCCCGGGCGCGAGTACACGAGTGCGGACTTCAAACGTCCGCTTCCCTCTGCCAGGGCGCGGCGAACTAGTCCACGTCGAACTAGTTGGTGGTACTGGAGATCCCGGCGGCCTCGAAGCCGACGACGACGTCGGCGGACGCGGTGCCGGCAAGTCCGAGGACGCCGAGCATCGCTGCGGCGACGCTCACCACCACACGGGACATACGTAGACGAGAAGCCATTGAGCACTCCTGTTCCCACCGACCGAGTGAGCTGACCACCTGGCAACGGACGCGGCCCCGGCCGTGTCACGGTCCTTCACCCGGCTGGCGCGCACCTCCTCGGCCAGGAGCTGAAGGCGGCCGGGAACACGAGCACCCGGCATCGACCGCGCCCACGGCCCCGCTTCCGCCTTGTACCCCAACTCGCCAAGGCCCTCAACGTGCCGACCCCCGCCGTGCGCAAGCCGGGCTTTGCCGAGCGCACCAGCATGCCGCCGGGGCACGAAAAAAAAAGGGGGAGCTGCAGAAGGAGCCGCCCGGCGGTGCCGCCGTCGAGCCGGACGACCATGGCCTCGGGCGCTCGCGTGGCGGCCTGACCTCCAAGCTGCACTTGGCCGTCGAACAGGGGCAGGCGCCCATGTCCATCGTGATAACGGCCGGAGAGCAGGGGACTCGCCGCAGTTCGAGCCCGTCCTGAAGAAGGTCTGTGTGCCCCGTCTCGGGCCGGGCAGGCCCCGCGCCTGGCCCGATCGGGCCCGCGCGGACAAGGCGTACGCCTCCCGGAAAAACCATGCCTACCTGAGACGGCGCGGCATCCGCTGCACCATCCCGGACAAGGCCGGCCAGGCCCGCAACCGTAAGAAGCGCGGCTCCCACGGAGGTCGACCGCCGAAATTCGATGCGATCGACTACCGCGAGCGCCACGCAGTCGAGTGCGGCATCAACCGCCTCAAAAGGCACCGGGCTGTGGCCACGAGACACGACAAGCTCGCGGTCCGCTACGAGGCAGCCGTCCTCGTTGCAGCCATCAACGAGTGGCTGTGACTGCCCGCTTTGCCATCGGGATGGTGAACTGCAAGTCCGGCCGTTCCCAGGCGACCTTCGGTGGAGATGGGGCGACCGTCCCCACACGCTTCGCGCCCATGCGCAGGTAGAACTTCTCCGCCGGCGGATGGGCCACCACGCGCACGCTGGCCACACCGGCTTCCCTGGCCTGAACGGCCATGTGCCCGATCAGGCGCCGCCCGATACCCAGTCCCTGCGCCTCATCCGCGACGAATGCCAAGTCCAACTCCGGCGGCTCCAGCACGAGGGCGTAGAAGCCGAGTATCTGACCGGATGCATCGACGGCCACGAAGACTCGATGCTGGGCGACGTACTCCGCCGTGACCCGGTATCCGGAGATGATCGAGGCGTACTGCCCCTGATAGGCACTGGACTGCTGAATCAGCGAGGTGAGGCGCTGCGCATCATGTGCAACGGCACGCCTGATCGTCGTGGACTGCATCCGCCTGAGTATTAGGAGCGCGGGACGTAAGTGCCCATTACTTCTTCCAGCCAAGATCTACTTTCGATACAGGCCCTAACAGGCGCCGGTGATGTCGTGGGTATGGAGGCGGGCTCGGGTGAGTTTGGTGGCGAAGAGCATGCGATCGCGCGGATAGGCGTCGCTGGCGACGGCGAGGCGGGGTAGGCGGTGAGTGTCGCCGCGTTCTCCGGCCAGGGCGGGGGTGCCATCGTTGGTGCCGGAGGCCTCCTCGGCCCCGGCGCCACCGTCGGTGCCCACACCATGGTCGCGCTCGGTGCCGTCGTCACCAAGGACGTGCCCGCGCACGCTCTGGTCGCCGGGAATATGGCCCGCCAGTGCGGCTGGGTCTGCCACTGCGGCCGCACGCTCGACCCGGCCCTGCGCTGTCCCGCCTGTCCCCGCGCCCACACCCGAGACGGCGACGGGCTGGTTTCGCTCGACCGTCCGAGGCAGGAGTGACGCCAGTGCCGGTTTGTCGCACTGCTGCTGCAAGCGCCCGCGCCGCCGCGCGCACCCGGGGATCGCCTCTTAGCTCGCTGTCCATGAGCCATGCACCGCTGCCCCCAGCCGAGTACTACGCCACCCTGCCCAGGCACATCGCCGGAGCAGGAGCGATCTTCCACGACGAGCAGAGCAGGTTCCTGCTGGTCAAGCCTGCCTACCGCAACGACGGCACCTGGGAGGTGCCCGGTGTTCGTTAGGCAAGTTGGTTGTCGGAATCAAGGTTGTCGGGTTCTGTTGGGCTCGAGACGAGTTCAGCTGAAGGCGAGTCGGCGGAAGGTGCTGCGGACGTCGGTCAGCGGCTGGCGGTGGCGGGTGCCGTTGAGCTTTCTACCGCGGCATTTCCGCGAGCGGTCGGCGGGAGACCCGTGGGTCCTCGGGCATCGACGGGCCCCGCGAAACGGCGCACGCTGCAGACCGTCAGCCGGTACCGATCGCCACCCCGGCGTACGCCACCGCCGTCAGGGCCATGACGGCGGCGGGCATGGCCCGCACGGGCGGGTCGCCGTGGCGCAGGTGGACCACTGCGGCCGCGGTCATCAGCAGTGCCAGCCCGATCGCGGCGGCCACCCCGAGTGGGGCGGAAGCCAGTCCGAGTACCAGCCCGATGGTTCCGGCCACTTCCAGGCCGCCGACGACGCGGTAGAGGCCCGGCGACATGCCGAGATGTGCTGCCGCCTGGCGCATGAACGGCACCGCGGCGATCTTCGCCGCTCCCAGTGACAGGAAGACCAGGGTCAGGACGACGGCGAGGGTGATCTGCGCGGTTGTCACGACGACCGGCCCCGGCGTTCGGCGCCCAAGTGGGCGAAGTAATGGATGAGGTCAGGGGCGTCCACGGCCGCAAGGTTGACGACCTGCTCGACCGGGGCGCCCTGAAGGAGGCGCTTGACGGGGACTTCGAGTTTCTTGCCGGTGCGGGTGTGCGGGATGCCGGGGACTTCGAGGATCTCGTCGGGGACGTGGCGGGGTGAGGCACCCGTCCGGATCGCCTCCTTGATCTTCTCGCGGAGCGGGTTGTCCAGGGTCACCCCGGCGGCGAGGACCACGAACAGCGGCATCCAGTAGCCGCCGTCGGGTTCTTCCGCGCCGATGACGAGGGCCTCGGTGATCTCGGGGAGGCGTTCGACGACGTCATGGATGTCGGCGCTTCCCAGGCGTACGCCGTTGCGGTTCAAGGTGCTGTCGGAGCGACCGTGGACAATCACGGAACCGTGGCCCGTGACCGTGATCCAGTCGCCGTGCCGCCATACGCCGGGGTGGGAGGAGAAGTAGGCGTCGCGGTAGCGGGTGCCGTCGGGGTCGTTCCAGAAGTACAGCGGCATGGACGGCATCGGGCGGGTGACAACCAGTTCCCCGACCTGGTCCACGATCGGGACGCCCTCGGCGTCGTACGCGGCCAGGGCCACGCCCAGGTGGGGTGCTGACAGCTCTCCTGCCCAAACCGGTGTATTAGGGGCGCTGCCGGCGAATCCGGAGACGATGTCCGTGCCGCCGCTGATGGAGGCGAGCAGGACGTGGTCGCCGACGTGGTGGCGGACCCAGGGGTAGGCGGAGGCCGGCAGGGCGGAGCCGGTGCAGCCGACCACGCGGATCGAGGACAGGTCGTGCGCCGAGGGGTCGATGCCGTACTTGGCCATGCCCAGCAGGTACTGGGGGCTGGTGCCGAAGACGGTCACCCGGTGACGAGCGGCCAGCTCCCACAGGACGCCGAGCTTGGCGAAGGGCGCCGGGCTGCCGTCGTAGGTGCAGGTCGTGGCGCCGGTGAGCAGCGTGGAGGCGACCAGGTTCCACATCATCCAGTGGGTGGTGGTGTACCACAGCAGGCGGTCGCCGGGGCCGAGGTCGGAGTGCAGGCCGAGGGTCTTGAGATGTTCGAGCAGGACGCCGCCGTGGCCGTGGACGATGCCCTTGGGCAGGCCGGTGGTGCCCGAGGAGAACACGACCCACAGCGGGTGGTCGAAGGGCACCGGTGTGCAGGTGAGTTCCTCGGTGCGGGTGGCGGCGTCCTCCCACGGCACCACCAGCGACGGGTACGCCTGTGGCGGCCACGGCAGGCCCACGTGGTCCACGAGCACGGTTGCCTTCAATGTCGGCAGCGCGCCTGCGAGTTCGAGGGTGGCGTCGCGGCGGTCGTGGGTGGTGCCGTTGAAGAGGTAGCCGTCGGCGGAGATCAGGACGGTGGGTTCGAGCTGGGCGAAGCGGTCGGCGGCGGCCTTGGGGGCGTAGTCCTGTCCGCAGACCGACCACACGGCGCCCAGGCTCGCGGCGGCGAGGAAAGCGACGATCGCGTGCGGGGTGTTGGGCAGGTAGCCGACGACCCGGTCCCCCTGGCCGACGCCAAGGTCGCGCAGGGTGGCGGCGACGGAGGCGACCTGGGCGCGCAGCCGGTCGCCGGTCACCTCGTGGCTGGAACCGGTCTCGTCGAGGGCGATGATCGCCGCGGTGTCGTCGGTGAGGTTGCGCAGGGCGTGGTGGGTGTAGTTGAGGGTGGCGCCGGGGAACCAGCGGGCACCGGGCATCCGCTCCTCCGCGAGCACCTGCTCGTACGGCGTGTCCGCGTCGATGTCGAAGTACTCCCACACCGCGCCCCAGAAGCCCTCCAGGTCGGTGACCGACCAGCGGTGCAGGGCGGCGTAGTCGGTGCCGTCGAGCCCGGCGTGGCGGGCGAAGTCCATGATGCGGCTGTCGGCGACGGCCTGTGGATCGGGCGTCGTGAAGGGTTCCGGGTACGGCCTGGTCATCGTGTGGCGCTCCTCAGCAGGCTTTTCTCGACGGTCCGTGGGGAAGGGTGGGGGCTGCGCGTGGTGTGCAGGAGAGACGCCCAGGCGGCGGTGTCCGTGAAGTCGTGCCCCCCGGCTGGGACGACGTCCATGACGACGCGGTCGGGGCGCAGCAGGACGGCGTCGGCCCGGCCGGCGCGCAGCCAGGCGGCGAGAGTGCCGTCGTCATGGAGGTCGGTCACGGGGATCGCCGGGATGCCGAGCCCGTGGGCGAGGGCGCGCAGCGAGGGCCAGGAATCGGCGGCGGTCAGGACGGTGAAGGTCGTGCCGAGCACCTCGTCGAGACGGATGCGCCGGCCGTCGAGTCCCGCCCACGGTTGCGGGCAGTGGGTGCCCACAAGACCCTTGCGGGTGCGGCGCCGCACGAGGGGCCCGGCGGTCAGGGGTGGGCTGAGGTCGCGGCCAGCTGCCGCGGTGAGGCCGGGTATGCGGCAGGCCGCGGCCAGGATCCTGCGGCGCAGGGCGGCGGCGCCGTCCTGGCCGCCGGTCATGGCCCAGCCCATCGCGACGGCGAGCCGGATCACATGCCGGGCGTGCGGCTTTCGTTCGCTCTCGTAGGTGTCCAGCAGCCGCTCGTCGCCACCCTGCTGGAGGACTCGGGCGAGCTTCCAGGTGAGGTTGTAGGCATCACGCAGGCCCGAGCACAGCCCCTGCCCGATGAACGGCGGGGTGAGGTGGGCGGCGTCGCCGAGGAGGAAGACCCGTCCGCTGCGCCACCGGTCGGCCACCCGGGCCCGGAAGGTGTACTGCGTCTCCCGTACGACTTCGAAGTCCCCGTCGTACGAGGGCGGGAGCCACGGAGCGATCAGCTCGCGGACCGGCTGCTGCCGGTCTCGCAGCCGGAACTCCCAGCGGTAGCGGTCCTCACCGACGCGCATGAACGTTGCCGGCCGGTGCGGGTCGCAGACCTGGTCGACGCCTTCCCAGCAGCGGACGTCGGCCTTCGTACGGACGTCGATGACGGTCCAGCGTTCCTCGAACCGCAGGTCCTCCCATGCGGCGCCGATCGCGTCGCGGGTGAGGCTGCCCGCGCCGTCGCAGCCGAGGACCGCCTCGGCCCACAGATGATGCTCACCGTCGTCGTCGCGGTAGGTCACGCGCACGGGGCCAGCCGGGTCCGGGCCGACGCCGGTGACCTCGACACCGCCCCGCAGTTCGCACTCCGGGCGCCGGGCGAGGGCGTCGCGCAGCAGTCGCTCCAGCTCGGGCTGGTCGAACATGCTGGTCTGCGGGTAGCCGTGGTGGCCGTGCTCGGAGCGCCGGAACTCGGCCATGACCCGGTGCCGGGCGTCCAGGAGCCGAAGTCCTTTCGCTGGGCGGGCGATCGCGGCGAAATCCTCGCCTACGCCCGCGGCCTGGAGGATGCGGCGCACCTCGTCGTCGGTGGCGACGGCGCGCGGGAGTGGGTAGATGTCCTGGTGGCGTTCGAGGACGACGGTGCGGACACCGCGCCGGGCGAGGAGGAGGGCGGCGGTCACGCCCACCGGCCCGGCGCCGATGATCACGACGGGTGCGGGGTCTGTCTGTGCCGGCCCGGGCGTGGCGTCCCGGGGCCCGGCCTGGTCGGCGGTCATGTGCGGCTCACCTCGGGGCCTACTTCGCGTCCGTGACGGGCGTGCACTGCTCGCCGAGGTCGATCCGCCCGTCCGCGGTCGAGATCGTCGCCGTGATCACGTCACCCGCGTGCAGGTAGCGCGGGTTGCGGGCCTGGCTCTTGAAAAACGCCTTCCACTTCACGGCGGGCGGCAGCAGCGCGCCGATCTTCTCCACCGCCTTGGGCGGGGCCTTGAGGGCCGTGCCGCCGGGGGTCCCGGTGAGCAGCAGATCGCCGGGGTCGAGGGTCTGGAAACGGGCCAGCAAGGTCAGCGCCTGTGCCGGACGGACGATCATGTCAGCGAGGGTGCGGTCCTGACGCAGCTCGCCGTTGACCGACAGCTTCAGCCGCAGATCAAGGAGATGGGCGAAGTCCTCGGGCTCCAGCAACGCCAGGTAGGGGCCGGTCGGTGTGAACGTCGGGTACGACTTGCTCTCGTAGAACTGCGTCTTGGTCAGCTGCACCTCACGCGCGCTGACGTCGTTCGTGATCACCAGCCCGGCGACAT
The DNA here is from genome assembly GCF_054782095.1 of Streptomyces capparidis. Lineage (NCBI taxonomy): Bacteria > Bacillati > Actinomycetota > Actinomycetes > Kitasatosporales > Streptomycetaceae > Streptomyces > Streptomyces capparidis. Next base: position 266,918 of record NZ_BAAGTD010000004.1, read on the forward strand.
ACGAGGGCAGGTCACGCTCCTGAACGACAGTGCCGATGGGCAGGGGTGCGCTCATGACGAGCCCGAGCTCGATCTCGTAGTCGAGGAACTTCACGTGCGACGGCCGGACGATCGCCTCGCCCGGGCCGCTCACCGACCCGGACGCCTTGCGGAAGAAGGCGGGCGGGATGTCGCCGGTGAAGCCCGAGTCGCGCGCGTGACTGCGGTAGTTGACCATCTGGGCGACCACCCGGCAGGGGGTGGTGACCGGCGAGAGGGTCACTAGATCGGCGACGGGCGTGCCTGTGTCGGCCGAGAGCGCCGCCTCCCGTACGGCGTCACGGTCGGCGATCAGTTCGGCGGTGGTGGCGGCCTTGGTGTCAACGGGGACGGCCCGGTCGCTGCGGAGGACCCACCAGCCGTCGGCGGTGCGCAGGACGTTGGTGCTCATGTCAGTACCTTCGTGAGGGAGTTGGGGGTTCAGGACTTGGCGGCTTTGAGCAGGCCCAGCAGGCGTGCCGGGTCCATTTCGTTGTCGCCTCGCAGGGCTTCGATGACGTCACGGACCCGCTGCGGGGAGGGGCTCGCGCCGAGGAAGTCACGGGTGGCAGGTGGCCCCCACTGGGCGAGGCCGGTGGTCGACATGGGTGCCCAGCCGGGCTCCAGGTCGCAGGAGAACAGGTCGCCGTCGGCGAAGTGCTCCAGCATGAAGTGGTCGGGGTCGCGCCAGTAGTCGAAGAGCTGGCTGCCCTGGATGTGCCGGCCGATGCCCCAGCTGCGCTTGTAGCCACGCTCGGCCAGGTACTCTCCGCCGGCGGCGATCGAGTCGAGGTCGGTCACCTGGTAAGCGGAGTGGACGTAGCCGTTGCCCGGGCCCAGATGCATGGCCAGCGTGTGGTGGTCAACGGCCCGGCTGCCCTGGTCACAGCGGATGAACGCCATCGTCGGCCCACGGCCGCGCTGGCCGTCGAGGAACAGGAAGTCGGACACGATCATCCCGAGGGTGTCCAGGTACCAGTCCAAGGCGCGCCCGAACACCCTTGTCTCCAGGACCACATGGCCCAGACGCTGGATGCGGGAGGGTTCACGCGGCGGGCGCTGGGTGACGTTCGTGCGACGGTGATCGGTGCCGAAGTTGAGCAGCAGCGGCTGCTGCTCGGGCAGCGCCGGCAGTTCCTCCCCGCAATGCACGACCCGGACCGGGAAGCCGGAGGGGTCGAGCAGGTCGACCACCTTGCCACCGCCGGGCACGTCCGCGTCCCGCACGGACGTGCCAGTCGCGCGGGCCAGCCGGTCCAGGTCGGCCCGCTCGGCGGCACGGAACGCAGGGCCGATGAAACGGGAGGCCCGGCCGCGCCGGATCACCATGCACGGCGAGCCGGCGAAGGTGCCCCGCAGCCACAGCTCGCTCTCGCTCCGAGCGGCGATACCGAAGCCGAAGTCCCGGGCGAAGACCTCGGCCCGGCCCAGATCGGGCTTCTCGAACTCCAGCCAGGCCAGGTCGGCCACCTTGATCACGGGATTCCGGGACCGCCCGGGATGCTCGCCGCGCAGGGCGCCCTGCGCGCTGTGGAGGTCCTGATGGGCCGTCCTGACGTCCGGGACGCCGACTGCGTTGACGCGGGTTTCGGACATGGTGCCCTCCAAGCAACATTGCCGTAATGAGGAAATCATCAACTCTGACAGTTCTGTCGTCAAGTTGTTCACGGCAGGAAATGATGGTTTCATCAGGACTGCGATGCTCATCGTCTCCGCGGTTAGACTCTGGGCATGCCTACGTCAGCACCGCCCAGTAACCGATTCGAGCGGCGTCGCGCCGAGACCCGCGCGGCTCTCGTCCGCGCGGCCCGCCAGATACTCGCCGAGAACGGGGACACCAGCGCCAGCATCCAGGCGATCGCCGAGCGCGCCGACGTCGGCTTCGGCTCCTTCTACAACCACTTCGAGTCCAAGACGGAGCTGTTCGAGGCCGCGGTGCAGGACGCGCTGGAGGAGTTCGGCCAGACCTTCGACGAGCGCCTGGCCGGGATCGACGACCCGGCGGAGCTCGTCGCGACGGGCTTCCGGCTCAGCGCCCGCATGGCCGAGTCGCACCCGGAGCTGATGCAGGTACTGCGCGGCCGGGGCCTGGGCCACATCCACTCGGACAACGGACTGGCCCGGCGGGCCCGCCGGGACGTCGAGGTCGGCATGGCCTCCGGCCGCTTCACCGCCGTCGACCCGACGGTGGCCCTGTCCGCACTGGGTGGAACGCTGCTGTCCCTGGTGGAGCTGAGATTCGCCCGCCCCGATGTGGACGGCGACGACGCCGCGGTGAACCTCGCCGAGATGGTCCTGCGCATGCTGGGCGTCCCGCCGGACGACGCCCACGAGGTCGCCCGGCGCCCCCTCCCCGACCTTGCCTGACCGACCACCGACGCCCCACTCCTCACGCGGTGGACGACGAGCTCGGGCGGAAGGTGACCGAGCGGCCGGTGAAGTGGGCATCGATCCCGTTCTCCGTGGTGGTGACCGAGCGCAGGTGCAGCCCTTCGGGGACGTTCTCCAGCGGGACGGGCTCTTCCAGTGCTTTGTCGAGCAGCAAGGGCGGGATCAGCTCGCCTTGGACCGTGCGGACGTCCGTGAAGGCGATGCGGTTGCCCTTCGCCGCGGAGACGGCCGCACTCACGGTCACGTCGCCGGCGAGCGGCAGACTGGCCGTCGCGTGGATCCGGCCCGGCTCGTCACCTCTCGACACGCCCACGCCGAGCGCGGCCGACACGTCCTCGTACGACAGGAACGCGGTCGCGTCGACGCTGCGGGCATGAGCCTCGTCGGCCCTGCCCGAGGTCTTCAGACCGTCGAGGCCGACGGTCAGCTTCGTCACCGGCAGGGGCCGTGTCGAGCCGTCGGCAGGTATGTCGTGGGCGGTGAGGTCGACGTGGCTCAGGCTGCCCTCGGCCAGCTGTGTCAGCACGGGGAAGCCGCTGACGTGCACCGAAGGCCGATCAGCGGTTCCCATGCCGTCTTGGAACGCCTTCGCCGTACGGCTCTCCACACGGGCCGCGGCGACCCGGTCGACCACGACGGCACCGATCAGCAACGGCACGAGGGACACCGCAGCAATGATCCGGCGCCGCCTCCTGGAGGCCGGTGGGCTCGCGTACACGGCGGCGCCGCTGCAGTAGGGATCGCCGACGAGCTGGTCATCGGGCTGGGACTGGTACATGAGTGTCCTCTCCGGGAAGTGCTCGGAATGTGCGTCTGAGGGCTAGGCAGTTTCGTTCGGATCAGTCGGTCGTTGGTCTGGGTGTGCCGTTGACAGATGCGCAGTGGGCGCGGATCGAGCCGTTGCTGCCGGACCGGACACCGAGGCGGGGTGGCCGCTGGCGGGACCATCGTGAGGTGATCGATGCGATCGCCCACAAGTTCCGGACCGGGACGCAGTGGGTGCACCTGCCGGAGCAGTACGGCAACTGGCGGGGGGTGTACAACCGGCTGCGGATGTGGGCGGTGGACGGCACCTGGGAGCGGGTCTTCACCGCCCTGGTGGCCCAAGCCGACGCGGACGAGGACCTGAGGTGGGCTGTCTCGGTGGACTCCACCATCGTGCGGGCTCACCAGCACGCGGCCGGGGCCCGCAAAAAGGGGCCCCGGCCGGTGAGCCCGCCGGCCACGCCCTGGGCCGGTCCCGCGGCGGGGTGACCACGAAGATCCACCTCGCGGCCGACGGCCGGTGCCGGCCCCTGGCGTTCCACCT